>DASSTC010000039.1:0-52888 GCA_035708065.1 Candidatus Limnocylindria bacterium
AGCTCCAGGATGATGCGTTGCGCGGTCTTGCGCCCGACGCCGGAGACCGACGTGAAGACGTCCGTGTCATCGGTCACGATCGCCAGCTGCAGCTTGGTCACCGGATGCGCCGAGGTGATCGCCAGCGCCAGCCGCGGCCCGACGCCGCTCACCGTCATCAGCAGCTCGAAGAACGCCAGCTCCTCGACCGATACGAAGCCGAACAGCGCCTGCTGATCCTCGCGCACGAGATGGTGGGTGAAGACCGATGCCTCCTCGCCGCGCCGCAATCCGCCGAGGAGCGCCGGTCCGGCGACGATGCGGTAGCCGATGCCACCGACCTCGACCAGCGCGAAGTCGAGACCGACGTGGGTGACCCGTCCGCGCAGCGAGCCGATCAAGCGCTGGCGACCCGCGGCGTGGCCGCCGCCCGGTAACAGCAGCCGATGGCCAGCGCCAGCGCATCGGTTGCGTCGTCCGGCACGCCGCGCAGCGTCACCCCCAGCAGCCGCGCGACCATGGCGGCGACCTGCCGCTTGTCGGCAGCGCCGTTGCCGCAGATCGCCTGCTTCACCTCGTTCGGCGTGGGCTCGTCGATCGGTAGCTGGCGCTCCCCGGCCGCCAACAGCGCGACGCCGCGGGCCTGGCCGACGGCCATGGCGGTCTGTACGTTGCGCTGGAAGTAAAGCCGCTCGATGGCGACCCGCTCGGGCCGGTGCTCGTCGATGAGCGCGACCAGGGAGCGGTGAATCTGGCGCAGCCGCTCGGCATCGGTCTCCGACGGCTGGGTGGTGATGCAGCCGGCGTCGATGAGCCGCAGGCGGCTGCCGTCGATGGCGACCACGCCGAAGCCCAGGCGGGCGGTGCCGGGGTCGATGCCGAGGGCGATCACGCCGGCATGGTAGCCGTTGGCCGTCAGGCGACGGAGGCTTCGAGCTGCTCCATCAGGTCGGCGGGGATGTCGAAGTTGGCGTACACGTTCTGCACGTCGTCGAGGTCCTCGAGCCGCTCGACGAACTGCAGCACCTGCTTGGCGCTCTTCTCGTCGCTGATCTCGACGCTGGTCGTGGACTCCATCGACAGCTCGGCCGACTCCGGCTCGTAGCCGGCGGCCTCCAGGGTCTTGCGCACGCGCTCCAGGTCCGCCGGCGCGGTGAAGACCACCACCGATCCACCCTCGGGTGCGCCGACGTCGTCGGCACCGGCGTCGATCGCGGCCAGCGTCACGTCGTCGGGGTCGCGGCCGTTGAGCGGCAGGCTGATGACACCCTTCTGCTCGAACTGCCAGGCCACCGGGGTGAGCGAGCCGCCGACCTTGTTGAAGATGCTGCGGATCTCCGAGGCGGTGCGGTTGCGGTTGTCGGTCATCGCCTGGATGATCAGCGCCACGCTGGCCGGGCCGATCCCCTCGTAGGTGATCTCCTCGTACTGCTCGGCATCGGCGCCACCGCCGGTGGCGCGCTCGATGGCGCGCTTGATGTTGTCGGCCGGCATGCTGTTCGCGCGCGCCGTGTCGACGGCCATGCGCAACCGGTAGTTGGCGTCCGGGTCACCGCCGCCCTGGCGTGCGGCGGTGATGATCTCGCGCGTCAGCTTGGTGAACAGCGCCCCGCGCTTAGCGTCGTTGGCGCCCTTCTGCCGCTTGATCTGTGACCACTTGCTGTGGCCGCTCATGCGTCTTCCTCGTTCCCGTTCGGTCGGCCGATTCTACCAAGCGACCGGTCGAATGCCGATCGTGCCCTCACAAGCTCACCGCTCGCGTCATGCTTCGGAGGTGCGCCGAGCAACCTTCGTTATCGCCGCGTCTGCGCTGCTGGTCGGCACGACTGCTGCCTGCGACGCCTTCGCCGAACGACCGCAGGGCAACCTTGGAGTTCCGGGCATGGCCGCGCCGGCCGAATGCGGATTCCCAGCCGGCACCACACTGTCCTATGCCGGTCGCGCGACGACCTCCGTGCTCGGCGTGCAGGAGGTCGTGGGCGACCCGATGAGCTTCAAGGCCGCCAACATCTACATCACTCGCGACGTCGTCACGTACGGAGAGCAGCGCGCCAGGCTGGTCTGTGCGATCTATGTCGACGACGCCGGATTTGTTGAGGTTACGCCGCTGCCGAGCGGTCCTCGGACGCCATTCCCGACTCCCCAGGGATTGCCCTCACTCGACATTCCCGACTCCACCGCGCCGCCGGAAGGCTAGTCTGAAAACAACGCGATCGAGATCGCGGGCTTACAGGCGCGGAGCGACGTCGATGCGACTCCCCTCCTGGCCCGACACAAGCTCCAGTGAGGGTGCCTGTCTCGCGATCGCGTACGCCATGGCGTCGATCATGTCGTCAGTGTGTCCCGGATCGTGATGAAACGGCATCAACCGGCGCACTTCCCCGAGGGTCGCCAGCGCGGCGAGCTGGCTCACCGAGGTGTGACCCCAGCCGACGTGATCCGGGTACTCCTCGTCGGTGTACTGGGCGTCGTGGATCAGCAAATCGGCATGTCGGATGAGATCGAAGCCGGAGGTCCATTCGTAGGCGCCGGGAAAATTGCGCTGGCCGAGCGCCGGCTCGTGATCGGGCAGGTAGGCCAGGCAATCGCCCGTGGGATCGGTCAGGCGATAGCCGACGGTGCCGCCCGGATGGCAGATGCGCTTGGCGCGCACCCGCAGGCTGCCGATGCGGAAGTAGGAGCGCGCGTCGTGCAGCTCCGGACGGCGCGGCATGTCGCGCAGGCGGACCGGGAAGAGCGGCGGCGAGAGGTAGCGGCTCAGGCGCTGGTGGAGCGACATCGTCGTCGAGGGCGGACCCCAGATGTGGACCTCGGCCTCGCCGCCGAACAGCTGCGGGAAGAAGCCGAGCCCCTGCAGGTGATCCATGTGAAGGTGGGTGACCAGGATGTCGACCCGCCGCAGGTCCTCGGGGAGCGCCAGGCCCAACGGCCGAATCCCGGTGCCCGCGTCGAGGATGACGTGCTCCCCTTCGGAGCCGACCACCAGGACCGACGAAGTGTTGCCGCCGTAGCGGACGGTGTCGGTCCCTGACGCGGGCAGCGAGCCGCGGCTCCCCCACACCTCGACCTTCACGGCTGCCCGTCTTCCCAGAACACGGCGACCGCGCCGAGCAGCTCCCCGCCCTGGCCGATGAGCGGGATGCTGGTGGCCACGATCGGAATCCTCGTGCCGTCCGGGCGCTGATAGAGCAGCGAGGTGTGCGTCGGGTGGCGCGTCTCCATGGCGGCCACGACCGGGAACTCCTCGATCGGCATTCGTTCGCCGCTGTCCCGTCGGAACAGCTGGTACGTGGTTGCCCATTCCTCGAGCGGGATTTCGAGCGCTTCGTCGAACCGATAGCCAAGCAGCGCTTCGGCCGGCTCGTTGTAGAACAGGAGCTCGCCCTCGGGTCCCACAAGGAACATGGGCGCGGCAAGGTAGCTCGCCAGCTGGCGCGTCAGGATCAGCTCGATCGGGTGCTGGGCCATGGCTCGCGGCATCATGCACCGCCGACGCCTGCCTGACCAGCCCTCTCAGCGCCGCAGAGGCGCACGAGAGCGGCCAGGGAAGGGCAACGGCTCCCGTGGGGCTCGCTCGCCGACGGCTGGTCCCGTTGCTCGCCGTTATCGGTACCGCGAGGGGACGGTATGACGCCGTTCACCGTGCATCGTCGCGTTATCGGGTGGCAGCGGACCCGGTATCGAACCCCCGGGCTCCGCCGCCAACATACGGACACCTTCAGGGGGCGTTAGCGCCAGCCCGCCCGCAGGCCCCGGCTGCGGCAGATATCCCGAGCGCACCGCGTCCGAGGCTAGAATGGCCGTCCCCGACGAACCTCCACCACACATGGAGCACCGATGCAGCCGACCTCTCCCGACAAGATCCGGAACGTCGCCCTGATCTCGCACGGTGGCGCCGGCAAGACGACCCTTGCCGAGGCGATGCTCTTCGACGCCGGCGCCATCCAGCGTCTCGGCAGCGTCGATCAGGGCACCTCAACGCTCGATCACGACCCGGACGAGCAGAAGCACCGGCAGAGCATCAACCTGGCGATCGGCACCCTCGACAGCGACGGCGTGCGGATCACGATCGTCGACACGCCCGGCTATGCCGACTTCCAGGCCGATGTCGTCGAGGCGCTGGCCGCGGTCGACGCCGCGATCGTCGTCATCGACGCATCCGCCGGGGTGGAGGTCGGCACGCAGGCGGTCTGGCGGCTGGCCGACGAGCGGAAGCTGCCACGCATGATCTTCATCAACAAGATGGATCGCGAGAACGCGAACTTCGACAGTACGCTCGACCAGCTCAAGGCGGCATTCGGCCCGAAGATCGCGCCGGTGTACCTGCCCATCGGCTCGGCGGAGGGCTTCAAGGGCTATATCGACGTCATCGAGCAGCACGCCAACATCTACGAGAACGGCAAGCCGAAGGAGGTGCCGATCCCCGACGAGATGCGCGCTGCCGAGGAGAGCCGGCGCGACGCCCTGGTCGAGGCGGCGGCCGAGGCCAGCGACGATTTGATGATGAAGTATCTCGACGGCGAGACGCTCAGCGACGAGGAGATCGAGAGCGCCCTGCACAAGGGCGCGCGCGAGGGCAGCGTGGTGCCGGTCTTCGTTGGCAGCGCGCTGAAGAACATCGGCGTGCGCGAGCTGACCAGCATGATCGCCAGGCACATTCCGTCGCCGGCCGAGGTCGGGGCGCGCACGACGGTCGATGGCACCGAGATCAAGCCCGATCCGACCGCGCCGTTCGTCGCCCAGGTCTTCAAGACGACGGCCGATCCGTTCGTCGGCCGGCTGACCTACTTCCGCGTGATCGCCGGCACGCTTCGCTCGCAGGGACACCTGTACAACGCCACGCGCAAGGAGGAGGAGCGCATCGGCAATCTCCTGGCGCTGCAGGGCAAGGAGCAGGAGAACCTGTCACAGGCCGGACCTGGCGACATCGTGGCGGTCGCCAAGCTGACATCGACCCAGATCGGCGACACGCTGACCGCCGACCGGCAGCACGCCGTGCAGCTGGCTCCGCTGAGCTTCCCAGACCCGACGCTGCAGGTCAGCATCGAGCCGGAATCGAAGGCCGACCTCGACAAGCTCGGTCAGGCGTTGCAGCGCATGCTCGAGGAGGAGCCGACCGTGCGGGTGCACCGCGAGGAGGGCACCGGGGAGACGATCCTGACCGCCATCGGCGACAGCCAGGTCGACGTGCTCATGGAGCGGCTGAAGCGCAAGTTCGGCGCATCGGTCAGGACCGGCACGCCGCGCGTGCCGTATCGGGAGACCATTCGCAAGCCGGCCAGGATCGACAACAAGTTCAAGCGCCAGACCGGCGGGCATGGGCAGTACGGGCACGTCGTCATCGAGTTCGAGCCGAACCCGGAGGGGGACTTCGTGTTCGGCGACCGGATCGTGGGTGGCGTGGTGCCGAAGCAGTACATCCCCGCCGTCGAGAAGGGCCTGCGCGAGGGCATGGCCGAGGGCGTGCTGGCCGGCTACCCGGTGGTCAACCTGCGCGCGACGCTGGTCGATGGCTCCTACCACACCGTCGACAGCTCCGAGATGGCGTTCAAGGTCGCGGCCTCGCAGGCGCTCAAGCGCGCCTTTGCCGAGTCGGATCCGGCGCTGCTCGAGCCCATCCTGGAGGTCGAGGTCATCGTGCCTGACGAGTACATGGGCGACGTGATGGGCCAGATCACCGCCAAGCGCGGCCACGTGCTGGGCATGGATTCGGCAGACGGGATGCAGCACCTCAAGGCGCAAGTCCCCGCCGCTGAGATGTTCCACTACGCCACCGAGCTGCGCTCGATCACCCAGGGTCGGGGCCGATTCGTGCAGAGGGTCGACCACTACGCCGAGGTGCCGCACACGGTCGCCGAGAAGGTGATCGCCGAGCACGCGGCCACCGCCGACAAGCACGAGAGGTGAACGACCGATGAGCGAGCAGGACCGCAGGACCGCCCCAGACCACGGCGTCCACGACCCGGAGATGACCGAGCCCGATGAGGCGAATGCCCCCGACGCGCCCGAGCCCGACCACGACAAGCTGACGCGCGAGATCGACCAGGAGGGCGACGAATCAGCCTGACCGATGCGACCGGCGCGCGGCCACCGCTCGAACTCGGCCGATTCGAGGTCCTGACCTTCGACTGTTACGGCACCCTGATCGACTGGGAGTCGGGCATCCTCGCCGCCTTGCGCCCCGTGCTCGATGCCCACGCGGTGACGCTCGCCGACGAGGACGCGCTGGCGCTGTTCGGAGAGCTCGAGTCGGTGGTGGAGGCCGGACCGTATCGACCATATCGGGACGTGCTGCGCCAGGTGCTGATCGGGATCGGCGATCGGCTCGCGTTCGACGTCGTCGCCGCCGAGGCCGACCATTTCGCGGGCTCGGTCGTCGACTGGCCGGCGTTCCCCGACAGCGCCGACGCCCTGGCCCGGCTCGCCACGCGTTACGGCCTCGGCGTGATCACGAACTGCGACGACGACCTGTTCGCCGCATCGTCACGCCGCCTGGGCGATCCGTTCCGCTGGGTGATCACCGCCCAGCAGGTGCGCTCCTACAAGCCAGCCGCACGCAACTTCGAGATCGCGCTCGAGCGCATCGGCGTGCCGCGCGAACGGGTGCTGCACGTCGCACAGAGCCTCTACCACGATCACGTCACGGCACACCAGCTCGGCCTGGCGACCGCCTGGGTCAACCGGCGCGCCGGCCGGGAAGGCGGCGGCGCGACGCCAGCGGCCATCGCCACGCCGGATCTCGAGGTGCCAAACATGGCCAGCCTGGCCGACCTCGCCGGCGTCTGATCTCAGACGATCGTGATGCGCGCTCCGCGCCGCTTCCCGACGCGGAGCTCGAACTGCTCTCCCGACTCGACCGATGCGTCTGCGTCCGTAACGACGCGACCGTCCCGTCGGACGCCGCCCTGGGCGACGAGACGCCGTGCTTCGCTGTTCGACCCGGCCAGCCGTGCCCCGACCAGGAGCGCTGTGTACGTCCCCCGCGGCAGCTGAAGCTCGGGGAGCTCCGCGACCCCCTCGCCGTGGCCGACCGCTCGTTCCCACTCGCGCTCGGCTGACAGCGCCGCTTCCTCCGAGTGCCAGCGCGTGACGATCTCCCTCGCCAGCCGCTGCTTGGCCGCCTTGGCGTGCAGCTGGCCGGAGCTCAGCGATGCGACGAACGCATCGGCCTCGGCATCGGACCAGCGGGTGACCAGGTGCGCCCAGTTGTCCATCAGCTCGTCCGGGATGCTCATCGCGCGCGCGTACTGGTCATAGGGCGTATCGGTCAACCCGATGGCATTGCCCAGCGACTTGCTCATCTTCGCGACGCCGTCGGTGCCGACCAGCAGCTCGCAGGTGAGGATCTGCTGCGGGGGCTGGCCGTAATCGCGCTGCACGTCGCGCCCGACGAGCAGGTTGTAGGTCTGGTCGGTGCCGCCCATCTCGAGATCGGCCTCGACCGCCACGCTGTCGTACGCCTGCAGGAACGGGTAAAGCGTCTCGTGCATGCTGACCGGCACACCGTCGGCCAGCCGCTTCGCGAACGTGTCGCGCTCGATCATGCGCGCCACGGTCAGCTTGGCCATGAGCGCGAAGATGTCCTTCAGCCCGAACGCGCCGAACCACTCGGACTGCCAGCGCACCTCGGTGCGCGCCGGATCGACGACGAGATGGAACTGGGCGAGGTACGTCTCCGCGTTGGCGCGCACCTGCTCGGCGGAGAGCATCGGCCGGGTCGCGTTGCGCTCCGAGGGGTCGCCGATCTGTGCCGTGGTGTCGCCCACCACCAGGACGGCGGTGTTGCCCAGCTCCTGCCAGGCACGGACCCGCTCGAGCAGCACGGCATGGCCGATGTGCAGGTCCGGGCTGGTCGGATCGAAGCCGATCTTTGCGCGCAGCGGACGACCCGCGCTGACCAGCATCCGCTCGAGCTCGGAACGCTCGACGACCTGGGCGACGCGGTGCGTCAGGAACCGCTCGACGGCGGCCTTGTCGGTGGCCATGGGCGAGCCGAGTATAGGCACGCCGGGCGCTTTGCCGGGCCATGCGTGCTACCCTGCCGGCCGAATGACGCGACGCACTCCCCCGACGCCGCGCCGTGGCCAGCCGCCGCGCGGACGCTACGGCCCTCCACCCCGCCCACGACCCGGCGCTCGCCCGCGGCCGGGCGTCGCGCCGCTGCCGGCGATCATCCTGGGGGTTTTCGCCCTGCTGGCGACCGGGCTGTTCGTGGGCGTAATGGCGGTGTACGGCTCGTACACCAGCGGCCTTCCTGATCCTTCGACGATCGATGACGTCACGCTCGACCAGGGTTCGCGCGTCGTCTCGGCCGACGGCGTCGAGCTGGCGACCTTCGCGCACGAGGATCGTCGCGCCGTCACGTTCGACCAGATTCCGGAGGTGATGCGCAATGCGCAGGTCGCGGCCGAGGACCGCAGTTTCTGGACGAACCCGTGCATCGACTTCCGCGGCATTGCCCGCGCGGTTCTCCAGAACCTGACCGCCGGCCGCGAGGTCTCGGGCGCGTCGACGATCTGCCAGCAGCTCGTCCGCATGCGGCTGTTCGACGCCGACCTGCTCACCGCCGACCGGCGGCTGGAACGCAAGATCAAGGAGGCCGTGCTGGCGCTGCGCGTCGGCGATGAGTACGACACCCGTCAGGGCAAGGAGCAGCTGCTGACGATGTACATGAACCAGGTCTACTACGGCAACAACGCCTACGGCATCTGGGCAGCGGCCAACGCCTACTTCGGCAAGGACATCACCAAGGACGATCCTGCGGACCAGCTGACGCTGGCCGAGTCGGCAATGCTCGCCAGCCTGGTCCGCTCGCCGAGCTCGCACGATCCGACCAAGGTCGCAGTCGAGGAAAAGGGACCGGATGGCAAGACGCGCCTGGTCGTCCCCGAGGACGCCGATGCCCAGCGCACCCAGGGGTTCGTCCTCGATGGCATGCTTGCCGAGGGGTACATCACCCAGGCCGAGCACGACGCGGCGATGGATGAGGAGATCGTCCTCGCCAAGCCTGCGAGCACGAAGTACAAGGCACCGCACTTCGTGTATGCCGTCCGTCGCGATGCGGCGGCGCTGCTCGGTGACGAGGAGCTGCTCGACAAGGCCGGCCTGACGATCACCACCACGCTCAACTACGACGGCTACCAGACGAGCGCCGAGAAGTGGGCGGCCATCGGCTACGACATGGACCGGATGGATGACGCTCAGCTCACCAAGAAGTACGGCAAGGCCGCGCTGCGCTGGATCAAGCAGCTGCAGGGCCGCAACATCAACAACGACGCGCTGGTCACGCTGAACTATCGCACCGGGGCGGTGCTCGCCTACGTCGGCAGCGCGAACTTCTATGGCAAGGCCACGCCCCAGCACCAGCCGGCCTTCGACGTCATCGGTCAGGCTTACCGCCAGTCCGGCTCGGCCTTCAAGCCGATCACGTACGCGACCGGCTTCGAGCGCGGTGCCATCACCCCGTCGACGATGTTCATGGACGTCAAGACCGACATCGCCAACGGGTTCTCGCCGCCGAACGCGGACGAGCGCGAGCGCGGCCCGGTCCGGGTGCGCGACGCGCTGAAATACTCGCTGAACATCCCCGTCGCGAAGGCGCAGCAGTTGATCGGCACCGAGAACGTCGTCGACGAGGCCAAGCGCCTGGGGCTCAGCTTCGATCCCAGCCAGGACCCGAACGTCCCGTCCCTGACGCTCGGCACCATCGGCGTCCACATGCTCGACCTGGCCGGCGCCTACGGCGGTCTGGCCAACGGTGGCGTGCTGGCGACGCCGTATCTCATCGACAAGATCACCGGGCCCGACGGCAAGGTCATCTACGAGCACGCCGACGAGCCGGCACCGAAGCAGGTCATCAGCCCGCAGTCGGCGTACCTGGTCACCGATATCCTG
This sequence comes from Candidatus Limnocylindria bacterium, assembly GCA_035708065.1. Classification (GTDB taxonomy): domain Bacteria; phylum Chloroflexota; class Limnocylindria; order QHBO01; family QHBO01; genus JAICUY01. The sequence goes on from DASSTC010000039.1 coordinate 9,874, forward strand.
GCCGACAACACCGATCCCGCCAAGAACGTCATCTGGGGCGACCGCTTCCAGCTGAAGACCGGTGACGGACGCCGCCCGGCGACCCTCAAGACCGGCACGACCAATGACTTCCGCGACCTCCAGGCGTTCGGCTACCTGGCAGCCGATGCGGACACCGCCAACGACGAGGGCGCGATCGTGACCGGGGTGTGGGTCGGCAACAGCGACTTCAGCGCGATCAAGGACGTCTTCGCCGCCGATGGGCCGACCTTCATCTGGCACGACTACATGGCCGAGGTCGCCGAAAAGAACAAGCTGCCGGTCCGCGACTTCGTCCGCCCCGACGGGATCACCGAGCTCGACGTGGATGCCACCAGCGGCATGCTGCCCGGCGACCACACGGTCAAGACGGTGAAGGAGGTCTTCGCCACCAACAACCAGCCGAAGCAGAAGGACACCGTCCACCGCGAGCTTCGGATCGAGGCCAAGACCGGCAAGATCTGGCAGGAGGGCTGCGGCGACTTCGAGACCGCCGCGCCGTCCGGCTCGCCCGATCCGAGCGCCGAGCCACAGCCGCCGACCGCCCAGGAGAAGGTCTTCCTCGACCTCAACGACGCCGAGAAGGACCACCCCGCCTGGGACGCCTCGAACGACAAGTGGCTCGACAGGTGGCGCGGCAAGGAGGGCAGCATCCCGCGCGCGCCGCTCGGCAAGCTCGATGCGCCGCTGGCGCCGGCCGAGGAGTGCACCCCGGGCGAGGTGCCGACCTCGTCGCCGACGCCCTCCCCCACCCCGTCGCCGACACCATCGCCCAGCCCGACCGCCACGCCCACGCCCGAGGCAACGCTGCCGCCACCGCCTCCGCCGACCAACACGCCCAAGCCGACCGCGACGCCAACCGCGACCGGTACGCCGGCACCGATGAAGGCACCCGGCTAGAGCTCGACGACGGTCGCCTGGTCGCCGCCCTCTTCCTTGCGACCCGAACGGGTCGATCGGACGCGCGGGTGCTCGGCCAGGCGCTCGCGGATCGCTCGTCGGAGGGCGCCGGTGCCCGAGCCGTGGATGATCGTCGCCGTGTCGAGCCCGGCCAGCAGTGCTTCGTCCAGGTAGGCGTCCAGCTGTTCGAGTGCGACCTCGACGCGTTCCCCACGCAGGTCGAGCGAGCGCGAGATCCGCGCGGCGGCGCGGCGCCGAAGCTCGTCGGCCTCGGCGTCGCGCGGCTGCGGACCGCTGACCGGCTCGGCGATCACCTCCACGTCGTCACCGGGGATCACCACCCGCGCGCCCTGCGCGGTCTCCAGCGTCACCCGGCCGGTCCGGCCGCTGATGGCGGCGATCCGCCCGCTGCTCCCCAACGTGCGGCTGCGGCCCCACAGGCCGACGCGCGGCTGCGGGCCGGCTAAATCGGGGACCGACGGCAGCTCGGCGGGCGCGACGGCACGCTCGGCCGCTTCCCGGGCGACCGCCGCGCGGCGCTGCAGCTCGTCGAACGCCTTCGATGCCGCCGTCGCTCCCCTGGCGCCTCGCATGTTCCGCTGACGGGTGACCTCGCGGCGTACCTCCGCCACATCGCGTTCGGTGCGGCTCAGCAGGTCGTCGGCGGCACGCCGGGCATCGGCCAGGATCTGGGCTGCCTCTCTGCGTGCCCGTGCGACGCCACCGGTTGCCCGCTCGCGCTCGGCCGCGGCCGCCTCCCGCTCCTCCCGGGCGCGTGCCAGCTCGTCGCTGCGCTCCGCCTCGGCCCGTTGCACCGCGGCGAGCGTTTCCTCCAGGCTGAGGTGCTCGGCCGACAGGCGCTGCCGCGCATCGGCCAGGACCGCATTCGGCAGGCCCAGGCGCTCGGCGATGGCGAACGCCTGCGACTTGCCCGGCAGGCCGATCTCGAGCCGGTACGTCGGCCGCAGCGTGCGCACGTCGAATTCGACCGATGCGTTCGTCACGTCGGCATGCTCGGCGGCGAAGCTCTTCAGCTCGGCGTAGTGGGTCGTGGCGGCCACCCACGCACCGAGCTCCAGCAGCCGGGCGATGATCGCCATCGCCAACGCGCTGCCCTCGGCCGGATCGGTGCCGGCGCCGACCTCGTCGAGCAGGGCGAGCGTGCCCGCCTCCGCCGCGCCCACGAAGCGCACCACGTTGCGCAGGTGGCTCGAGAACGTCGACAGCGATTGGGCGATCGACTGCTCGTCGCCGATGTCGGCCATGACCCGGCCGAAGACCGGCATCCGTGCGCCCGATGCCGCCGGGACGCGAAGCCCCGCCTGGTGCATGAGCGCCAGCAGGCCGACCGTCTTGAGCGAGACGGTCTTGCCGCCGGTGTTCGGGCCGGTGACCACCAGCGCGCGGTAGCCGAAGCGCTCGCCGATCCGCAGGTCGATGGGCACCGCCGCTCCGCCGAGCAGCGGGTGCCGCGCCGAGAGCAGTTCCAGCGCATCGCCAGAGATGGCCGGGCGCACCGCGTCCTGCTGCGCGGCCAGCCGGGCGCGAGCGAGCCACAGGTCGGCGCGCGCCAGCGCCTCGAGCGAGGCGGTCAGCGAGTCGGCGCGCTCCTCGACGGCCCGCGACAGCTCGTCGAGGATCCGTTCCTCCTCGCGCTGCTCGTCGAGCGTCGCCTGGGTCCAGGCGTTGTTCAGCTCCACGACGGTCAGCGGCTCGACGAACAGCGTCGCGCCCGACGCGCTCTGGTCGTGGACGATCCCCTTGACCCGACCCTTTGCCTCGGCGCGCACGGGGATGACGTAGCGACCGGCGCGCACGGTGACGATCGCCTCCCCGATGACGCCGGCCAGATCCGACGAGCGCAGCATGGTGTTGAGGCGCTCCCGGACTCGGTCCTGGGCGGTGCGCAGCCGCTTGCGGATCGCCGCCAGCTCGGCCGAGGCGGAGTCGAGGATCTCGCCGGCGTCGTCGACGCTGCGCTGGATCCGCTCACCAAGCTCCGGCGCTGGATCAAGCGCGTCGCGCACCTCGCCGAGATGAGGCGCGCGCCACTCGCGCAGGCGTGCCGCGAACAGCCCGGTGGCGTGCAGTGTCTCGGCGACGTCGAGCAGCTCCTGCGGCGTCAGTCGTCCCCCGCGTCGCGCCCGCTCGAGCGACGGCCGCAGGTCACGCGCTCCGCCGATCGTCGCCTGCGCCTGCTCGTTGAGCAGCTGCACCGCTTCATCGGTCTGGTCCTGCAGCAGCCCGGCGAGCACCGCGTCGCGCATCGGCAGCGACGCCTCGGCGAGCTCGCGCGACGGGCCAAAGGCGGTCAGCGCGGCGAGCATCTCGACGATTGCCGGAAACTCCAGGGCGCGCAGCGTCGCGGCGTCGGCGGCCGCGCCGGCCGCGATCGCGTCAGCGGCGGGAGACGTGGCGGTCATCGGGCACCAGGAAGCGCAAGGGCCGTTCAGCCCACGCGCCGGCGTAGTCGACGCCGATGCGTGGTCGGGCGACGATCGCATCGGGCTCCGAGCCGAACGCCAGCCGCACCGGCCCGGAGACGAGGTCGGCGCCGTTCAGCGAGCGGTCGATGCCGAATGCGCGGGCCACGTTCCCAGGACCCGAGGCGAGCCGGTGATCCGGCACGTTGCCGCGGCGGGCACGCGCGAGCTCGAGCCCCTCGGTCAGCGCCACGGCGCGGATGAGGACCGCTTCCGGCTTTGCATCGGGCCCACAGACGACGTTCATGCAGTGGTGGATGCCGTAGATGAAGTAGACGTACAGGTGGCCGGGCGGGCCGAACATCACCGCATTGCGCGGCGTGCGGCCGTGCGACGAGTGGGCGGCGAGGTCCTCCGGGCCCTGGTATGCCTCCGCCTCGACGATGCGTCCCGCCACCGTGCCCTCGGCCGACGCGTGGATGAGCAGGGAGCCGAGGAGGTCGCGCGCCACCTCGGGGGATGGCCGGTCGAACCAGGCCCGGTCGTCGACCAGGTCGTACGACGACCCCCGCGACGCCGGCCAGGTCACTGGAACTTGAGGATGGTCGCGATCTCGCTCGGGACGAAGGGTCGGGCCAGGAAGCCGGCGGTCGGGATGATCGTGTCGCGGAAGAAGCCGACGAGCAGTGACGAGTTCATCGCGTCGTAATAGCCCTTCAGGCCGCCGACCTCGGCGGGAGGCAGCGCCACGAACGGGCGGAACAGCGAATCGAAGACGATGAGATGGAAGACGATGAAGGTCGCGGCGAAGAGCAGGCCCAGGATCGCGCCTCCGATCTCGTCGAGCTGCTTGACGATCGGCAGCCGCGTCGTGCGGTAGAAAGCCCGCACGATGAACCAGCCGGCGATCACCAGGCCGACGAACAGCACGATGAAGATCCAGAACTCGCGCACCTCGGGGGTGAAGGCGTCCCAGAAGCTGAGGGCGCCGTTGGCCGGACCCTTGAGCTGCGCGGCGACGATGAAGGCGACCAGGATGACGACCCAGCTGAGCGCGTAGCGGATCAGGCCCTGGGTGAAGCCGGCGAACGCGCCGAGCGCCAGCACCACGATGATCAGCAGGTCGATCCAGTTGAGCTGGGAGAGGATCTCCACGCGTTCGTTCCCTTCAGTCAGCGTTCCGGGCGCGCCGCGGTCACGCTCGGGCGGCCGGTAGCGTAGCAGCCGCCGTCGGGCGGCGACAACGGTACTTAGCGGATCTCGGCGCCCAGGTGATGGCGCAGCGCGCCGGTGATCCGCTTCATCGCCTTCTCGACGCCCCGCTCGTCCCCCGCGTCCTCCGGCTGAAAGCGCAGCGCCAGCGCGTACGACACCTTCCCCTCGCCGACCTGCGGGCCGCGATACTCGTCGAACAGCCGGACGTCCGCGAGCAGCGGGGCACCGGTGGAGCGCGTGATGCGCACCACGTCGCCCACCGCGGTCGACTCGTCGACGACGACTGCCAAGTCGCGATCGAGTGGCTGCGCGGGGGGCACCGCCTTGACCCGCATCTCATCGCCGATGAGCGCGAAGAGCGGCCCGAGATGGATCGCGGCGAGCACCGGGCGGCCGTGCAGGTCCCAGTGCTCGGCGATCCGCGGATCGACCTCGCCGATGCTCCCGTAGGCGCGGCCGTTGGCGTCGATGATCCGCCCGGCGCGACCCGGATGCAGGTGCGGATGCCGTTCCTCGGCGGTCTCGGCCCGGAAGGCCGGCCCAGGCGCCCCGAGCGCGGTGTGCAGCGCCTCGACGATTCCCTTCAGTTCGGCGACATCCGCATCCGCCGGCGTGCTGCCCGGGCTGGGCGGCGTGCGCGAACCGAGCAGGCCGATGGCGACGTGCCAGGCCTCGTAGCGCCCGGTGCCGGCGGTCAGGGCGTGCCGGGGCGGCGTTGCCCCCGCATCGCCCTGCCAGTACGTCTTGCCGACCTCGAACAGCCATGCGTTGCCGCGCCGCTGGCGGACGTTCTCGGCGAGCGCGCGCAGGATCGACGGGTACGGCACCGGTCGCAGGAGGGAGTGCTCCTCGGAGAGCGCGTTCGCCACCCGAACGAGTGCCGCGGACGAAGCGTCGTAGCCGCTGCGCTCGAGGTCCGCCGGGCCGATCAGCGCGTGGGTGACCACCTCGTCGAGCCCCAGGCCGGCGAGAATGCGACGCACGCGGTGGCGCGGCTCGCCAGGATCCGGCCGGTACGGCGGCAGCTCGGCGACCGGCAGGCGGCCCTCGATGCGCCCGTAGCCGTACGCCCGGGCGATCTCCTCGGCCACGTCCTCCGCGGAAACCACGTCGAGGCGGAAGCTGGGCACGCTGACGTGGAGCGTGTCGCCATCGGCCTTCGTCGCGAAGCCGAGCGGACGCAGCAGGCCGTCGAGCGCGCCGGGGTCGAGCACGATCCCCAGCAGCCGCTCGAGCCGCGCAGTGCTGGCGGTCACCACGCGCTCGGGGTGCGGGCCCGGGTCGTTGTCCACGAAGCCCGTCGCCAGCCGCGCGCCGGTGATCTCGCGGATGAGGCTCGCGGCGCGGTCGGCCGCGAAGCGCGGCAGCTCCGGCCCGATCCCCTTCTCGTGGCGCATGCTCGCCTCCGAGCGCAGGGCCAGCCGCCGTGCGGTGTTCCGGATCGTCGGGCCGTCGAAGATCGCCGACTCGAGAATCACGCGGCGCGTCTCCGGCGTCACCTCGGTCGAGGCGCCGCCCATGATCCCGGCCAGGCCGATCGCCCGATCCGCGTCGGCGATGACCAGCATCCGCTCGTCAAGGTCGCGGGTGACGTGGTCGATCGTCTCCAGCCGCTCGCCATCGCGCGCCCGTCGCACCACGATCTGACCGTCCGGGACGCGGTCGCCGTCGTAGGCGTGCATCGGCTGACCGAGCTCGTGCATCACGTAGTTCGTCACGTCCACGACGGCCGACACCGGGCGCATGCCGGCGGCGACCAGACGCCGCTGCATCCACGCCGGGCTCTCGCCGTTCGCCACGCCGTCGAGCCAGCGCGCTGTGAAGCGCGGGCAGAGCGACGGCTCGTCGATCCGCACACTGACGCAGTCGCCGGTCTCTACGGCAGGGTCCTCCTCGACCGATCCATCCGGCAGGCGCAGCTCCGCCCCGCTGAACGCGGCGATCTCGCGCGCCAGGCCGACCATCGACAGCGCGTCGCCGCGGTTGGGCTTGACGTCGACGTCGAGCACGACTTCGCCGACGAGCTCGGCGAGCGGCGTGCCGAGCGCCGGCCCACCGCCGAGGAGGTGGATCCCCTCCGCATCGGACCCCAGGCCGAGCTCGCGCGCGCTGCACAGCATCCCCTGCGACTCGATGCCGCGGATCTTCGACTTGCCGATCCGCCGGTCACCGGGCAGCACGCTGCCGACCAGGGCCACCGGCACGAGCTGACCCGGCGCGATGTTCTGGGCGCCGCAGACCACCTGCAGCGGCTCTCCGGCGCCCACGTCGACCGAGGTCAGCCACAGCGAGTCGGCGTTCGGATGCCGCTCGACGCTGAGAAGCCGCCCGACGACGACATCGGTCCAGTCGGCACCACCGACCTCGACGCCGCTGACCTCCATGCCGTGCAGCGTCAGCTGGTCGGCAAGCTCCTGCGGCGACATCGAGATGTCGACGTAGTCGCGCAGCCACGAGAGGGGCACGCGCATCGGCCTAGGCTCCCATCGGGAACTGGTCGAGGAAGCGCAGATCGGCGCCCATCAGCAGTCGCAGGTCGGGGATGCCGTAGCGCAGCACGGTCATCCGGTCGAGGCCCATGCCGAAGGCGTAGCCCTGGTACTCGTCAGGATCGATGTTCCCGGCGCGCAGGACGTGCGGATGCACCATCCCGGCGCCCAGGATCGTCATCCACCCGGTGCGGCCGCAGGCCGGGCAGCCGGCGCCTCCGCACACCAGGCAGCCGATGTCGAACGCGACGCTCGGCTCGGTGAACGGGTAGTAGCCCGGCCGGAAGCGCGTCGTCGTCCGCGGGCCGTACATCGCCCGCGCGAACTCCTCGAGCATGCCCTTCAGATCCGCCATCGAGGTCGAGCGATCCACCACCAGGCCCTCGACCTGGAAGAACTCGAAGTTGTGGCTCGCATCGACCGCCTCGTAGCGGAAGCAGCGGCCGGGGGTGATCACCCGGATCGGCGGAGGCAGGTCGAGCATCGCGCGCACCTGGACCGGACTCGTGTGGGTCCGCAGGATCGTGCCGTCGTCGGCGGGTCGCGGCCGACCGGCTTCGACGCTGCCCGGCTCGGCGACGTACAGCGTGTCCCACAGGTCGCGCGACGGGTGGTCGGGCGGGATGTTGAGCGCCTCGAAGTTCATCGCATCGGTCTCGATCTCCGGGCCCTCGAAGATCTCGAAGCCGAACGCGTGGAAGATCTCGCGCAGGTCCCGCTCCACGACCATCAGCGGATGCAGGTGTCCACTGCGCACCGGCCGGCCCGGGGCGCTCATGTCGATCGCCTCGCCCGCCAGGCGCTCGTCCAGGGCACGCGCGCGCAGCGCGGTCAGGCGCGCCCCGATCGCCGCCTCGATCTCGGTGCGGACCTCGTTCGCCAGCTGGCCGACGGCAGGGCGGTCGTCCGCCGGAACGTCACGCAGCTGCTTGAGCAGCGCGGTGAGCTCGCCGTTGCGCCCCAGGAGGCTCGTGCGCAGCTCGTCGACCGACGCCGCGTCGTGAGCAGCGGACAGGCGCGCCTGCCCCGTCGTGCGCAGGTTCTGCAGCTGTGTGGTGAGATCCGCGTCAGGCATGGGTCTGGTGGTTCATCGGTCCGATCAATCATCACAGGAACACAAACGACCCCGCTCCGCAAAACGGAGCAGGGCCGAGGAGCCGGCGATGAGGCTCGCCGGCTAGGCGGTAAACGCGTCTCGTGCGAGGTCGACGATCTTGCCGAAGGCGGCGTCGTCGCGGACGGCCAGGTCGGCCAGCACCTTGCGGTTGACCTCGATTCCGGCCACACGCAACCCGGCGATGAAGCGGCCGTACGGCAGCCCGTGCTGACGCGAGGCGGCATTGATGCGCTGCACCCACAGGCGGCGCATGTCGCGCTTGCGGTCGCGCCGGTCGCGGTAGGCGTAGACCAGCGCGTGGATCAGCGCCTCGCGCGCCGGCTTGACGAGCGTCGAGCGCGTGCCGCGCCGGCCCTCGGCCTGGTTCAGCAGCTTCTTGTGACGGCGATGCGAGGCGACGCCGCGCTTGACTCGTGGCATTCGGCGTCCCTACTCGTACGGCAGCAGCCGCTTGAGCTGCTCCTTGTGCGCCGGCGACGCGACCGCCACGCCGGCGTAGCGTCGGGTGCGGCTGCTCGACTTGATCTCGAGGTGGTGTCCGCGCCAGGCCTTGGGGCGAACCCACTTGCCCGAGCCGGTCTTGCGATAGCGCTTGGCCGTGCCCTTGTGGGTCTTCATCTTCGGCATGCTTGTCTACGATCCTTGCTCCGCGGCGCCCTGCGGCGCCGGCGGCTGCTCCTGTGCCTTTGCTGCGACGGCGTCGCCGATCGTCTCGGTCTCGACGCCCTCGCTCTTCTTCTCGGGCCGCTTCTCGAGCGGTGCCATGACGATATACATGCTGCGGCCCTCGAGCAGCGGCTGCCGCTCGATGGTCCCATGCTCGGCCAGCATCTCGGCTGCCCGCATGAGCAGGTCGCGTCCCAGGTTGGAGTGGCTCATCTCCCGGCCGCGGAACTGGACCGTCACCTTGACGCGATCCCCCTCGTCGAGGAACTGCGCCGCGCGTCGGGTCTTCGTCCGCAGGTCGTTGACGTCGATCTTGACTCGGAGACGAATCTCCTTGAAGGTCTGCGACTTCTGCTTCTTCTTCGCTTCGCGCTCGCGCTTCTGGATCTCGTACTTGTACTGGCCGTAGTCGAGGATCCGGCACACCGGCGGGACCGCGGTCGGCGCGACCTCGACGAGGTCGAGTCCCTTCTCCTGGGCCAGGGCGAGGGCCTTGAACGTCGGCATGACGCCCAGCTGCTGCCCTTCATCGTCGATGACGCGCACCTCGCGGATGCGGATCATCTCGTTGACTCGGAGGTCCCTTGCGATCTTCGTCCAGCTCCCTTAACAACAAGGCCACCGGCCGATACGGACGGGTGGCCCAGATTCCTGCGCAAACGCCCGAGGACTATACACCGATGCACCGGCATCGGCAAACCCTCGCGCCGCTGACGCCTTGACGGTTCGTGCGAGCATTCCGGCGTGGAACCGCGGGCGATGTTGATCAACCTCGTGACCGCCCTGTTCATCGTCGGAGGCGTGCTGCTGCTGATGTCCTGGAGCGGGCCGAACATGGATCCGGGCATGACGCTCCTCGGATTCGCCCTGGCCGCGATGCACCTCGTGGCAGCGCTCGGGACGGGGTTGCGCCGTCACTGGGGCCGCCTGCTCGGGCTGGTCGTCGGCTGGATCGGCCTGTTCGGCACCGGCGCCGTCTTCGTCACGCTGGCCGCGGCGCTGCCCTCGGTCGCCTCGCAGCCGCTCTACGCCGGCGGCTCGTGGCTGGGTGTGCTCGCCATCCCGGGCGCCATGGTCGGCGCCTACCTGCTGATCGTCGTGGTGCTGATGCGGAATCGGTCGGCGTTCGACGGACAGCTGTTCGGTCAGCTCGGGTAGTCGTAGAAGACGGCCACCTGCCGTCCGTCGGGATCCGCGACCCGGAAGGAGCGCGTGCCCTCCCAGCGGTCGCCCGATGGCGGCGCGACCAGCGCGAAGCCGCGGCGTGCGAGCTCCTGCGCCCACGCGTCGACCTCGCCGGCCGTGTCGACGCGGAAGCCGATCTGGATGCCGTCGCGGGTCGCGGTCTCGGCGCGGCGGAAGCTGAGCTCGAAGCCGCCGAGCTCGAGGTCGACGCCCGTCTCGTCGCCCGCCCGCAGCCGGAACCCAAAGGCCGATTCGTAGAACTCGGCCACGCGCTGCGGATCCTTCGAGCGCATCGCCAGCTGCCCGACGGCACGCATCTTCCTCATGCCGGCTGCCCTCGACCGACCACCGATTCTGCAGTGCACGCAGGCGGACGCGGGGCCGTGCTCACGCGCGAACTCATCCCCACCTGACTCAAGCCACGCCGGACGAAGGGCTCGTGTCGGGTCACATTCACAGGAGAATCAGGCGCCAGCTCAGGGCGAGGCAGCTTCTTGAGCGTCCTCCGCCATGGGCCACAGCTCGCGGCGTTCGGCCCGACCGCGCAGCTCCTCGACGAAGTCGGCCAGCGGCACGCCCTGCGACGACTCGCCGGTGCGCAGCCGCGGTGAGACGGCGCCCGCCTGCGCGTCGCGATCCCCCACCACGAGCATCACCGGAACTTTCTGCTCCTGAGCGTCGCGCAGCTTGGCCTGCATCCGCTCGGATCGGTCGTCGACCTCCGCACGCAGGCCGGCCGCGAACAGCGCGTCGCGAACGGTATTCGCGTAGTCGATGTGCCGGTCGGCGATCGGCACGACGACCACCTGCACCGGTGCCAGCCACAGCGGGAAGGCGCCGGCGTAGTGCTCGGTGATCACGCCGGTGAAGCGCTCGAAGGTGCCGTAGATCGCGTAGTGGATGATCGCCGGCCGCTCGAAGCCGCCATCGGCGGTGCGATACTCGAGGTCGAAGCGCTGCGGCAGCTGGTAGTCGAGCTGGATCGTGGCGCTCTGCCACTCGCGGCCCAGGGCATCGGTGAAGAAGATGTCGATCTTCGGGGCGTAGAACGTCGCGCCCTCCGGATCGACGGTGTAGGCGATTGCCGCCGTCTCGAGCGCGGAGCGCAGCTTGCCTTCGGCCATGTCCCAGAACTCGTCCGAGCCGAGCCGTTTGGCCGGCCGCGTGGCCAGCTTGAAGGTCGGCTCGAAGCCGAATGGCGCGTACTGCTTCGTGACGAGCGACAGGGCAAGGTTCACCTCCTCGACGACCTGGTCGTCGCGGCAGAAGACATGCGAGTCGTCCTGGGTCAGCTGCCGGACGCGGAACATGCCGGCCAGCGCGCCGGAGCGCTCCTTGCGGAACAGGACGCTGTAGTCGTTGAAGCGAATCGGCAGCTCGCGGTACGAGTGCCCGGAGGTCTTGTAGATCAGGATCTCCTCCGGGCAGTTCATCGGCTTCAGGCCGGACACGTGGTCGTAGTCGTCGAGCACGAACATGTTGTCCTGGTAGAGCTCCCAGTGGCCGGACTCCTCCCAGAGCTCCTTGCGCACCAGGCTCGGCGTGCGGACCTCCCGGAAGCCCGCCTCGCGGCGAACCTGGCGTGACCAGTCCTCCAGCGCCCGATACAGCGCCATGCCCTTCGGATGCCAGAACGGCGCGGCAGGCGAGACCGGATGGAAGGTGAACAGATCCAGCTCGCGCCCCAGGCGCCGATGGTCGCGCCTGCGCGCCTCCTCGAGCCGCCACAGGTAGCGGTCGAGATCCTCCTGGCTCTCCCAGACCGTGCCGTAGATGCGCTGGAGCATCGGCCGGTGCTCATCGCCTCGCCAGTAGGCGCCCGCGCTGTGCAGGAGCTTGAACGGCCCGAGCTCCTTCGTCGAGGCGATGTGCGGCCCGCGGCAGAGGTCGATGAAGTCGCCATGGCGGTAGAAGCTGACCACCTCGGACTCGGACGGGGGCAGGTCGCGGATGATCTCGACCTTGTACGGCTGGCCGTCGCGGTCGAGCTGTGCCAGTGCCTCGTCGCGACCGAGCTCCGAGCGCTCGAACGAGAGCTCCATGGCGGCCTGCTCGCGCATCTTGGCCTCGATCGCATCGAGGTCCGCCGGCGTCAACGCACGCGGCAGGTCGAAGTCGTAGTAGAAACCGTCGCGGATGGCCGGACCGATGCCGAGGCGCGTCCCGGGGAACAGCTCCATGACGGCCGCGGCCATCATGTGCGCCGCCGAATGGCGCATGGTGTCGAGCCGGTCGTGCGCACCGGCATCCAGCAGCTCGTCGGCCCTCGCGCGGACCTCGTCGGAGTCGATCGCCATGGGCTGCGAAGCCTAGCGCGTCGGCGCGACCGATGCAGGTGCAGCCGCGGCCACCTGCAGCGCCGAGGGTCGCACCACGACGTCGAGCGGCAGACGGCCGAACGGCTCGCCGTCGAGATGAACCGGCCCTCCCTCGCCCTCGATCCGCAGCCGATGCGCACGCGCCATCCGCACGGCCGGATGCCGTGTGTGACGGCCGCGATAGATCCCGGGGAGCTGCCACAGTGCCGCCGCGCGCGAGATGTCGCCGACGATGCACAGGTCGAGCAGCCCATCGTCGAGCGCTGCGTCCGGCGCAATTCGCATGCCGCCGCCGTAGTACGCCCCGTTGGCGAACGCGACGAACAGGGAGTCCAGGTCGGTTGTGCTCCGCATGCCGTGCCCGTCCTCCCAGGCGAGGTGCAGGGTCGAGTTGTGATAGCGCCGCAGCTCGTCGAGCGTCGCGAGCAGATATCCGACGCGGCCACGCTGCCAGGCCGCGCGGGGCCGCGCCATGGCGTGCGCCACCTGGGCGTCGAATCCCGTACCGCCGGCGGCCGCGAAGCGCCGCAGACGGCCGTCGCCATCGGTCGCCTCCGCCACGTCGATCGCTCGAACCGCCGCGCCGAGCGCGACGGCCAGGGCCGCGTCGACCGCGCGCGGCAATCCCAGAGAGCGTGCGAGGTCGTTGCCCGAGCCTGCCGGTACGACGCCGAGCGTAATCCCGGGCTCGCCCGCCGCGAGGCCGTTGACCACCTCCTGGACGGTGCCGTCGCCGCCGACCGCCACGACGCGCGCGTGGGTGCCAGCGGCTGCGAGGCGCTCCGCGTCGCCGGCGCGCCCGGTCACCGCCAGCGCATGACCACCGGCGCGCGCCGCCGCCTCGAGCCGGGGCAACAGCCTCCGGGCGTGGCCGCCACCGGCGGTCGGGTTGACGACGATGAGCGCGGCATCGGACGGCACGCGCGCATTCTGCGGCTCAGTGGCTCCCGGACGCCTGCTCCTTGCGCAGCCGCTTCGTCTCGAACGCAACGTCCTCGGCAGTCAGACCGCCGCCCGCCTCCCGCAGCCGCCCGTCGATGAAGCCAAGCTGCTCGACGTCGACGAGGTACTGCTGACGGGACAGGAAGGTGCCCATGCAGATCTTCTCGTCGATCGACTGCCGCAGCTGCGGGGCCAGCCGCTCGCTCAGCTGGGCCAGCACCGAGCCGGGCACTCGGTCGCGCTCGGACGGGTAGATGTAGTCGTACAGCACGAGGTGCGCGAAGAGCACGGGCCAGTGCCCGTCGAAGCGCTTGATCAGCCGCTCCCAGTCGAGCGTGCGACCGTGCACCCGAATGAGGTGCGCGACGTCCGCGCCGTCGTAGCGCTCCCGCTCCTGGATGAACGACTTCTGCCAGATCATCTCCTCGATCGGCGCCAGCTGGACCGGCAGGCCGAACACCTCCGACGGACGCGCGTGGTCGAACCACTCGTCGTCGATCGGGCACAGCCCATTGCCCGAGTTGTAGATGAAGTCGACGAAATGCTCGCGATCGTGGATCTTGCCGATCCAGTGGCGCGAATGGATCTCGGCCGACCATCCTCGTCGGCGCGCCGCGGACAGAGCACGGCGCACATCGGCCGCGCGGATGAACAGGTCGAGGTCCTTCGTACGGCCCCCGATGTCGGTGTAGACCTCGAAGGCGTACGCGCCGCCCAGCAGGAACGGGATCCTGGCATTCAGCAGCGTCTCGATGACGTCGCGGTAGAAGGCCGCCGTATCGGGCAGCAGGTCCGGCAGCTTGGCGCGGGCCATGGCGTTCATGCCGGTGTTCCGACCTCGGCGCGTGCCGCCGGTTCGGCGAGCAGGTCGGCCGGCGGCGCCGCCGGCAGCTCGACCACCCGGAATGCCTGCTCGGCGTCGTTGGCGCGGAGCAGCGGCAGTGAGACGTTGTAGACGGGCGTTCCGCCACGAGTGGCACCCTCCAGGCTGCCGTGGTGGGCGTGGCCGTGGAAGACGACGCTGGAGGCGAGCCGGTCGATCGGCTCCTCCAGCCGGCTCGAACCGAGGAATGGGTAAATCGGTTCCGGCTCACCCTCGACCGTGCGCGCCACCGGCGAGTAGTGCAGCAGCACGACGCGCTGCTCCATGCGGAGTCGCGCGAGCGCGGTCTCGAGCTTCAGGGCCTCGTCCAGCGCGGCCTGCACGAAGGCCTTGGTCGCCGGCTCACCCCACGAGCCGAGCGCACCGGCGCCGAAGCCGCCGCCGAATCCCTTGGCGCCCGCGAAGCCGATGCCCATGATCTCGACCGCGTCGCCGTCGAGCACCTTCACGCCGGCGTCCTTGAGGATGCCCGCGACCTCGGCCTGCGCGTTCGACTCGAAGTCGTGGTTGCCGAGCACCGCCACCACCGGCAGCTGTGCCCCGGCGAGCTCACCGGCGAGCACGTGCGCCTCTTCAGGCAGGCCGTAGTCGGTCAGGTCGCCGGCGAGTGCCAGGATGTCGGCCGATTCGGTCGCCCGCACGAAGACTTCGTGAAGCATCCCCCGCGATTCGCGCGTGCAGTGGATGTCGCCGACCGCCGCGATCCGAACGGTCCTGAGCGTCTGCCCATCGTTCATGCCGCCCCGGCGGAAGCACGCCACGTGCCGAGCGTGCAGGGCGAGCCCTCGCCCGCTTGTCCGGCCGTGTTGCCGGGTCAGACGGTCTTGAACTGCTCGAACGGCTGCCGACAGTCGGCGCAGTGGTAGATCGCCCGGCACAACGTCGGCCCGAACGGGTTCTCGAGCATCGTGTTGCGCGATCCACAGTAGGGGCACGTGGCAATCGGCAGCACGGTCAGCAGCTCGTCGGCCTCGAAGGCCGATGCCGCCGCCGGCTGCACGCGCACCGGCGGCGCGAAGCCGCTGGAACGCAGCCGCTCGCGACCCTGCGGCGAGATGCGATCGGAGGTCCACGGCTCGGCGAAGCTGACCTCGACGACGACTTCGTCGGCCATCCCGCGCAGCCGCTCCCCGATGTCGTGCTGCATGACGTCGATCGCCGGGCAGCCGACGAACGTCGGCAGCAGCTCGACGGTCAGGCGCGGGCCGTCGAAGCGCACCGAGCGGATCACGCCGAGGTCGACGACGCTGATCGTCGGGATCTCGGGGTCGGCGACCTCGGCCAGCGCGTCCCAGGCGGCCTGCTCGCGTGTGCTGATCACCACGTGGCGCCCTCCTCGGACGCCGCGACCATCGTGAACTGGCCGTGCAGCCACTCGAACTCGTCGGTGCGTCGTGTGCGCCCGTCGTCGGCCACCACCGCCGCGTCGAGCGTGATGCCGAGCTCGCCGAGCACCGAACCGACCCGCTCGGCCCAGCGCGTCCGCAGGTCGGTCAGCGGCTCGGGCAGGATCCCCGAGCGCACCAGCTCGTGCTCGCCGGCGAGTGGCGTGAAGATGGCCTGCGCGTCCGGCCAGGCGCGCGTCAGCGCATCGCGCAGCCGCTCTGCACCGGTGCCGCTCGCCAGGCGTCGCAGCCACGTCTCGATGTGCATGAGGTGGTAGCTCTCCTCGCGGCGCATCTTCGCGGCGAGGTTGGCGAGCGGCTCGTACGACGAGCGCGCCAGCGCGGCAAGCCGGGTGGCATCGGCGGTCTCGTACAGGAAGCGGCGAGCGATGGTGAACGCCCAGTCGGTGCGCGCGTGGTTGAGCAGCGCGGCGTGACGGAACTCGCCCGGCGAGCGGCCGAAGGCGATCGCATCCGCATCGGCATCGGTCAGCGAGGCCAGCAGCTCGTAGAGCGCGCGTGCGTGCCCGATCTCGTCCTGGCTGATCGAGCTCATCGCAACGTCCTCCTCGAGCATCGGCGCGATGCCGGTCCACTCGGAGTCCCAGAAGCCGATCACGAACTCGTCGTCGGCCAGGCTGAGCAGCAGCTCGGCGAGCGCGGTGCGCGTGGCATCGGTCAGGCCCGGAGCGACCATGTCGGTCACATCGACTCCCCCGCCCGTGCCTTCGCCGCCTCGAGCTTGTGCTTGATGATGTACCCGCCCGGCTTCTTGAACGAGCGGTCGAAGGGCGGCTTCAGCAGGTCAGGGTCGTCGAGCTCGGTGATCGCCTCGCGCGGCACGATCCAGAGCCGGTGAGACTCCTGGCGGCGTCCGTAGAACTCGCGAGCGTAGTGCAGCGCCAGATCCTCGTCGGGGGCGCGGACGCTGCCGCCGTGGACCATCGGGTCGCCCTCCGACTCCTGGCGGAAGACTTCCCAGACCCGGTCGCGCTGCTCCTCGCTCACGGCCCGCCTCAGGCGGCAGCCGCGGCCGGTCCGAGCAGCGAGTCGCGGACCCACTGCGTCTGGGCGTGGTTGAAGCGGCGGAACTCGAGCCGCTCCTGCGACTTCGGGCCGTGCCCGGTGACCACGCTGCGGAGCTCGTCCCAGTCGGGCTCGGTGTAGTGCCAGCGTCCGTCGCCGTCCTGGCGCAGCGCCTCGTCCGGAATGCGCAGGCCGAGCTCCCGAATGCGCGGCACGTAGATCGACAGGAACTCCTGGCGCAGCTGTTCGTTCCCCTTGGCCTTGATGCGCCAGTGCAGATCCTTGTCCTTCGTCGGGTCGGTCGGCGGCCCGTGCATCTGCATCAGCGGCCCCCACCATCGGTCGAGCGCGTCCTGCACCAGCGCCCGCTGGTGTGGCGTGCCGTTCATCATGGTCAGCACCACGTCACGGCCGTGCATGATGTGGACGCTCTCCTCCCAGCAGATCTTCTTCATCGTTCGTGCGTACGGCGCGTACGAGGAGTCGCGCAGGGCCTGCTGGCTGACGATCGCGGCCGCATCGACCAGCCACGCGATAATCCCCACGTCGGCCCACGACTCGGTCGGATAGTGGAACACGTTGTGGAACTTCGTCCGGCCGGCCATCAGATCGGCGAGCATCTGCTCGCGCGGTTTGCCGAGGTCCTCGGCGACGCGGTACAGCAGCTGTGCGTGGCCGACCTCGTCCTGGACCTTGCTGGTCAGGGCGAGCTTGCGGCGCAGGGTCGGCGCGCGAAGGATCCATTCGCGCTCGGGCAGCACGCCCATGAGCTCGGAGTTGGCGTGCATCTCGACGAACTTCAGCACGGCGGCGCGATAGTCGTCCGGCATCCAGTCGTCGGCCTCGACCTTGCCGCCCGATCCGACGTGCGCGTAGAAGGCCTCCGCGCGCTCGGTCTCGTTCATGTCTGCACCTCCGCGGTTCACGGCTAAGCGTACTGCAAGACCGATGCACGCGGCCGCGAGGCGCTCAGTCGTGCGCCACTGACTTCAGCGGCCGATGCCAGCGCTCGTAGGCCTCCCCGCGGCTTGCCTCGACGCGGATGCGGCGCGGATCGTCGATCTGGATGTCGGCGGTCGGGACATAGAGGTCGACCGGCGGCAGTCCGGCGGTGCGGACCAGCAGGTAGTCGACGAAGACGGCGTCGACCACTCCGATGCGGGTGTTGTCGGTCCCGTCGACCCGCGCGCCGAGCTCGACCTGCGGCCGTTCGGCGGTCTCGATGCCGCTGTCGTTCATGCGGCAACCCTAGCAGCCGCGACGCTCGCCGCGAAGGCTCGACCTATGATCGGTCGCATGCTGTCCTGGATCTTCCGCGGCATCGGCGCCGCAGCCGGAGCGCTCGTCGCGCTCGTCACGGTTCAGCTGCTGCGCCTGCGGCGCACCGAGTTCCTGCCGCTGCATCCGGGCTTCTACATCAGCCACTGGGTCGATCCCGACGAGCCCGGTGCCCAAGGTCAGCGGCCGACGCTGCGGCTGCTGACCTTCGGCGACTCGACCACGGCCGGCGTCGGTGTCGACCACCCCGAGGACGCCCTGCCGATGCTCATCGCGCGCCACGTGGCGAACGCGGAGCAGGTCACCGTTCGCGTCCTGAACTTCGGCTGGTCCGGAGCCCGCGTCGCCGACCTGGTTCGCGATCAGCTGGCGCGCGCCACGCGTTCGCTGCGCGACGGGGAGCCGCCGTGGCTGCCGACCGCCGACATCGTGGTGGTGGTCGTCGGCGCGAACGACGCCACGCACCGCACCCCGCCGCGCCGTTTCCGGACGAATACGCGCCACGTGCTCGAGACCATTCGGCACGAGGCGCCGGGGGCGCGCGTGGTCCTGGCGGGGATCCCCCGCTTCCGCGGCGCACTGCCACAGCTCGAGCCGCTGCTCTCGGTGGTCGACGCCTACGCCATCCTGCTGCGTCGCATCCAGCGACAGGAGGCCCGACGCGCCGGGGTTGCCTTCGCCTCGCTGGCCGAGGGAGTTCCGCCGCTGCTCGTCGCCTCCGGCGCCCGCGTCGACGACGTGCTCGCCTCGGACCGGTTCCACCCCTCGCCGCTCGGCTACCGCCTGTGGGCCGAGGTGATCAACGCCGCGCTGGAAGGCGCCTAGCCGGCGATCCCGCTCGCCTTCGGCTGCGACAGGCGCGGCCGTTCCGGACGCGGAGCATCGGCCGGGAGTGGTCGGGGTGCGCTGTGGCGCCGTGTGCGGGCGAACCGTTCGCTGAGCGTGGCCAGCTCGCTGCGCAGCACGTCGCCCCACGCACGCCGCTCGGTGCCGGCGACCGGGTAGTCCCCGTCGAAGATCGCCCGCGTGACCATGGCGCGCGACGTGTACTGCTCGGGCTCGAACTCGAAGGCGTAGTGGATCTCGCCGGTCGCTCCCTGGTTCACCGAGCGCACGCGAGCCCACAGCGACGCGAGGCCGGTTGACAGCTCGAACGTCAGCAGGTGGACGTCGCGCGGAACGAGCGCCTGTGGCAACGCCAGCAGGGCCCCGCCGACCGAGAGGTCCTGCACGGTGACCGGCGAGGCGTCGACCCAGCCCGGCGTGTCGACCGCGAAACGGACCGCCGAGCGGCGCTCGGCGGCGTAGCGCAGCGACCGGACGCGACGGATGGCGATAACGATCAGCCCGGCGTTGACGACCAGCCAGCCGAACGCCGCCGCGGCTGCCCAGTCGTAGCGATAGTCGATGTGGAGCACGCCGAGCAGCACCAGGGCGTAGACGACGGCGGCGACGACCGAGAAGCCGATGACCGCCAGCAGCGGCTTCGGCGCCGCGATTCGGCCGCGCTCGGTGGCCGTGCGGCCCTTCGGCGTGACCGCGAAGCTCGGCGCTCGCGGCGCGAGCAGATGCAGCGTGGCGACGAGGTTCGGCGTCATGCGCACCAGCTCGAAGATCACCGACAGGATCGGCCGGTAGGCGCCACGGCCGAGCCGGTACATGGCCAGCTGCTGCAGGCCGTAGGTCGCAGCAAAGGCGACGGCGAACGTCGCGCCGTCGGCCAGGATCGGGATCTCGCCGGTGAGCAGCACCAGCCCTGGCAGCAGCAGCAGGCCAAGCGTGCGCCATGCGTCGAACCAGCCGAGCAGCGTCGCGCCGTAGGCCAGGCGCTGACCGAGCGACAGGCCGGAGACGGTCAGGGGGTTCTCGCTGCGCAGCACCTGCATGGCACCTGTCCCCCATCGGTTGCGCTGGAGCTGGTATTGCGCGGCGTCGCTCGCTGCCAGCCCCTTGGCCAGCACCTCATTGTGATAGACCGTCTTCCATCCGCGCCGATGGAAGCGGATGGTGGTGTGGATATCCTCGGTGATCGTCTCGGTCGCCGCCCCGCCGACCTCGCGCAGTGCGCTGGTTCGCACCAGCGCGCCGGTTCCACACCAGAACGCCGCATTCCACCGATTCTTGCCCGGCTGCAGCAGCCGATAGAAGAGGCTCTGCTCGTGGAACGGCTCACCGAGCGACCGGCCGGCGCCGTGCTCGAAGCTCGTGACGTTGTAGAAGTCCTGCGGCGTCTGGACGACTGCCACGCGAGGATCGCTGAAGTAGCCGAGTGTCCGGAGCAGGAATCCGGGTCGCGCCACGTGGTCGGCGTCCAAAACCGCGACGATCTCGGCGTCGATCAGCCCCAGCGCGTGGTTCAGGTTGCCGGCCTTGGCGTGCGTTCGCTCGGCGCGTGCCACGTAGCGTGCGCCCAGCGAGTGGGCCAGCGCGGCGACCTCCGGCCGGTTGCCGTCATCGAGCACCCAGGTCTCGTGCGCCGGCTCGAGCGCGACCGCGGCGGCCACGGTCGGCAGGAGGATCTCGGGGCCTTCGTTGTAGGTCGGGATCAGCACCGCGACCTTGACCGTCGGGTCCGGTGCCCGCAGCGCCGGCCGTCGGTCGATGTCCCACAGCGAGAACGTGAAGAGCCCGAGGCCGAGCGCGGCGTGCACCTCGAGCACGAGCAGCGGTACGGCGAGGTACCAGCCCTCGAGATTCAGGGTGAACAAGGCGCGCCACACCAGGTACGCGATGGTTGCCGCCAGGGCGACGATCGCGACGGTGCGCGTGATCAGCAGGCGGAGGGCAGGCTCGGGCGCGGGAAGCGCGGATCGGTCGGACATCGCGTGCAGGACACCACCCGGGGGTCCGGGGGACCATCGCCCATTCCTCCCATGGTCCGCTGGTACTGCCCGCAGCGGCGCCGGACCGCCGCCCACCGTTGCACACCGCCCCGCGGCAGCTCCCTACCGGACCGAGACGTGCACCGTGTGGTAGCCTCGCGCACCGTCGGGTGGCGGCGGCGTAACGTCGGCGCTCTGGGTCTGGCCGGTCCCGTCCGTCGCTCGCACGCGCAGGACGTGGTCACCCGGCGTCGCGGGCCAGCGATAGACGAACTGCACCCAGGTGGCATCCGAGATCGGGTCGGAGCGCTGGGCCACGTTCCACGCGCCGTCGTCCACCTGCACCTCGACGCGGCTGACGCCACGATCCGGTGCCCAGGCCACGCCCGCCACCGGGATGCTGCCAGCCACGAGGTCGCTGCCGGCACGCGGCGTATCGATCCGCGACTGCGTCAGGATCGGCGCCTCCTTCGCCCAACCGAGCCGCACCCAGTAGACGTCGTATGCCTCGAGCGTGGTGAGCTCGATGTTGGTCAGCCACTTCGTGGCGCTGACGTAGCCGAACAGGCCCGGCACGATCAGCCGCGCCGGGAAGCCGTGCTGCGGCGGCAACGGCTCACCGTTCATTCCCAGCGCGATCATCGCCTCGCGCCCCGGCACGGCCAGCCAGCTCGTCGGGAAGCCGGCGGTCCAGCCGTCGAAGGCACGCCCGACGAGCTGCGTCGCGCCGTCCTGCACGCCGGCGCGATCGAGCACGTCGGCCAGGCGCACGCCGGCCCAGCGTGCGTTGCCGACGAGGTCGCCACCGACCTCGTTGCTGACGCACGCGATGGTCACGTACTGCTCGACCTGCGGCATGCCGGCCAGATCCGCGTAGTCGAGCGTCAGCTCGTGATCCACCATGCCGCTGACCCGCAGCGACCAGCTCGCCGCATCGAGCCGGGGCGTGAGCAGCTGGGTGTCGATCCGGTAGAAGTCGCGGTTCGGCATCACGATCGGGGTGATGCCGGGCACGTCCAGGCTCGCATCGGCCGCCAGCGGTGCAAGGCTCGCCGCCGGCGAAGGCAATGGAAGGACCGATGCCGCCTGGGCGTGGGCTCGCTCGAGCAGAAAGCGGCCGGCGCCGCCCGCCACGGCCGCGCTCCCGGCGACCGCCAGCGAGGTGCCGATGAAGCGACGACGGGACCAGTCGGGCATCTCCGCGGGCTCCAGGCGGCGTGACGCCAGGGCGAGGAGCCGGCGCAGCACAACGACGGCCGCCACCACCGAGACCGCTGCCACGGCGGTTGCCAGCGGCGGGTCGACCTGCGGGTCGCTGAGCGCGGCGTACAGCCCGACCAGGCCGAATACCACGAAGCCGGCGGCGGCGAGCGTCGGGCGGGACCTGGCAAGCAGCCCGAGCAGCCCGGCGATCGCCAGCGCGACGACCAGCACGGCGAGGTTGAGCACGAGCTTGTCGGCCGTGCCGAACAGGTCGACCACCAGCTGTTTGGCGCCTGGCGGCTGGAGCGCCACGAGCAGCGTGCCGACGGAGGTGACGACCGACGGGGCGCCGGGCAGCAGACCCGCGACGAGTTCCGCCAGGCCGAGCCCCGCGGCACCGGCCAGCACGCCGCTGAGCGCTGCCGCCGCGACCGCGGGACGAGCTTGCCGTTCGCTGCTCACGCTGCACAGCCTACGACTGGCGCCTGACGGCCGTGGATCGCGGTACGCGGCTACACTCGCCGGCATGCAGGTCTGCCCGAGCTGCGGCGAGGAGAACCCGCCGAAATTCAGACTGTGCGGGTACTGTGGCGCCGCCCTGGCCGCTCCGTTGCCGGCGCAGGAGGAGCGCAAGGTCGTCACCGTCTTCTTCAGCGACCTGAAGGGTTCGACCAGCCTCGGCGAGAACCTCGATCCGGAGTCGCTCCGGGAGGTGATGACGCGCTACTTCGACGCGATGACCGCCGTCCTGCTGCGCCACGGCGCGACGATCGAGAAGTTCATCGGCGACGCGATCATGGCGGTCTTCGGGCTGCCGAAGCTGCACGAGGACGACGCATTGCGGGCCGTCCGCGCGGCGGCAGAGACGCGCGAGGCTCTGGCCGAGCTGAACGAGCAGCTGCTGGCCGCCTACGGCGTCACGCTGGCGAACCGGACCGGTGTCAACAGCGGCGAGGTCGTCGCCGGCGACCCGACCACCGGCCAGCGACTGGTCACCGGCGACACGGTGAACGTCGCCGCGCGGCTCGAGCAGGCCGCGCCGATGAACGACGTGCTGATCGGCGAGCTGACCTACCGGCTGGTGCGCGACGCGGTCGTCGTCGAGGAGGTCGAGCCGCTCGAGCTGAAGGGCAAGGCCGAGCGAGTGCCGGCCTACCGGCTCATCGGCGTGACCGATGCCGACGCGTACGAGCGCCGCCAGGACGGCGCGATGGTCGGTCGCGAGCAGGAGCTCGCCACGCTGAACGGCGCGTTCGAGGGTGCGCTGCTCCACGAAGTGTGTCGCAGCGTGACGGTCATCGGCGAGGCGGGCGTCGGCAAGTCACGCCTCATCCGCGAGTTCGTCGGCGGCGTGGCCGAGCGCGCCATTGTGCTGCGCGGCCGCTGCCTGAGCTACGGCGAGGGAATCACCTTCTGGCCGCTCGTGGAGGCCGTGCGCGGCGCGGCCGATATCGATCCAGACGATCCCCCCGAGATCGGGCTTCGCAAGCTCGCGGCACTCGCCGACGATCATCGCGTCGTGGCGCGCATTGCATCGGCCGTCGGTCTGACGAGCGAGCAGTTCGCCATCGCCGAGATCTTCTGGGGCGTGCGCCGGCTCCTCGAGATCCTCGCCGCCGAACGGCCCGTCGTCCTCGTCGTCGATGACATCCATTGGGCCGCACCGACCTTCCTCGACCTGCTGCGCCACCTGGTGACCGCCGGCGAGCGACCGATGCTGCTCCTCCTCTCGGCGCGCCACGACCTTCTCGAGACGCAGCCGGACTGGGGCACCGAGCCGAGCACCCAGCGGATCCTGCTCGAGGCGCTGACCCCGGAGCAGGTCGGCCGCGTCGTCGACGAGCTCTTGGCCGGACTCGACGACCATGCCAAGCAGCGCATCGTGCAGGCCGCGGACGGAAACCCGCTCTTCGTCGAGCAGCTGCTCTCGATGCTCGTCGATTCCGGCGTCCTGCAGCACTCGGCGGCGGGTTGGGTGGTGACCGATGCGACCTCGGACTTCCCCATTCCGCCGACGATCCACGCGCTGCTGTCGGCGCGCCTCGACCACCTCGATCGGACCGAGCGGGCGGTGATCGAGCCGGCATCGGTCATCGGCCTGCGGTTCGCGCAGGAAGCGGTGCGCAGCATGGCGCCCGACGCAGTCCGGGAGGCGGTCCCGGAGCACCTCTCCTCGATGACGCGCAAGCGACTGTTGCGGCCCGAGCGACCGGATGCCGAGGGTGACGACCACCGCTTCAACCACATCCTCATCCGCGACGCCGCGTACGGCGGGCTGCTGAAGCGCGCTCGAGCCACATACCACGAGCAGTTCGTCGAATGGGCCGATGCCGACAACGCGCAGCATGATCGTGCGGCCGAGCACGAGGAGATCCTCGGCTATCACCTCGAACAGGCCTACCGCTACCTCGGGCAGCTCGGCCCGCTGGACGACCACGGACTGGAGCTCGGACGGCGCGCCGCGGTCCGGCTGGCCGCCGCCGGCCGCCGCGCTCTGGCGCGCGGCGACCTCCCCGCCGCGGCCAACCTGCTGCGCCGGGCCGCCGACACGCTGCCGGTGCACGATCCGGCGCGCGACGAGCTGCTCCCCGACCTCGCCGAGGCGCACATCGAGCTCGGCCGCTTCGACGACGCGCGCGCCGTGCTCGCCGAGGCGACCGAAGGAGCGGCAGCCGGCCTGGCCCGCGCGCGGGCACGGCTGGTGAAGATGTCGCTCCACCTGTTCGAGGGCGACATGCCCGATTGGACCGAGCAGGTCGCGCGCGAAATCGGCGAGGTCATGCCGGTCTTCGAGGCGGCGGACGACGCCGCCGGGCAGGCGCACGCCCATCGGCTGCTGTTCGTCATGCACGCCACCCTTGGGCGCTACCGTCAGGCAGCCGACTCGGCGGAGCGGACGGCGATCCTGGCGCGCGCCGCCGGCGACACCCGGCAGCAGCACCGCGGGGCGAGCAACTACGCCCAGGTCGCGCTGCACAGCCCGATCGCCGTGCCGATCGTGATCGAGCGCACCGAAGCGCTGCTGCGCGAGATCACCGGCGACCGGCACACCGAGGCGACGATCCGCCTCTCGCTCGGGTGGGCGTATGCCATGCGTGGCGAGTTCGGCCACGGGCGCGAGCAGGCCACGCTCGCGCGGAACATGCTCGCCGAGCTCGGCCGCAGCGTGGTCGCCTCGTCGACCTCGCTCGAGGCCTCGCACGTCGAGCTCCTGGCCGACGACCTGGATGCCGCCGAGGCAGTCCTGCGCCGCGACTATGACGAGCTCGGTGCGCTCGGCGAGCGCTACGTGCTGTCGACGGTCGCCGGGCTGCTGGCCCAGCTGCGCTACCGCAGGGGCGACCTCCGCGACGCCGAGGCGCTGAGCCTGATCTGCGAGGACCTCTCGGCGGAGGACGACGTTGCGTCCCAGGCGCTGTGGCGCGGCACGCGGGCGAAGCTGCTCGCGGCTCGTGGTGACGTCGAGGCCGCGCTGCCGCTCGCCGAGGCGATGATCGAGCTGGTAAGGGACAGCGAGGCCCCGCTGATGCGCGCCGAGGCACTCACCGAATACGCCGACGTGCTGTCACTCGCCGGCCGCGAGGCCGATGCGGAGGCCGCGCGTGCCGAAGCCCTTCAGCTCTACGAGCTGAAGGGCGATCTCGTCTCGGCGGAGCGGTTACGAGCGGCACCGGACGAGGCCCCGCGCGCGGTCAGTGGCTCTTGATGTACCCGTTGTGCAGGAGCCAGACGATCCCGACGTAATCGTTCTTGTCGGTCGGCGACGCGCCCTTCGACTCCAGGCAGGCCGTGGTGTTCGTCGGCACGCCGTTCACCATCACGCACGGCGTGGTGATCGGCGTGACGGTGTTGTCGTCGTTCACCTGGTCGATCGTCCACCGATTCAGGTTCACGAACGCCTTGGCGTTGTCGACCTTGATCTCGACGCGGAACAGCTTCGCCAGCGACGTGCCCCCGGCCAGCGTAATGTGGCTCTTCTGCACGATGCAGTTGGCCGTCGTGCCGCACGGCACTTCCTCGAGGAAGGCCGTCGTGCCGGTGGTGAACGCGGTCAGCGCGTTGGCCGGCACGGTGATCTTCGTCCACATCGGGTTCGCTGTCCCGAAGTTGGCCAGGCTCGTCTGCAGCTCGTCGCCGGTCGGTGGCACGAAGCCGGAGGTGCCGAGGTCGCCGGTGTCGGCAAAGGCGTCCACGGTCTGGACCTTTGATGACGTCGCGAAGGTGTCGCCGTGGCTGGTGCCTGGATCAGTCGACGGGGTCCCGGTGGTCGAGCCATCGACGGTGAGCGTGAAGAAGCCAGGCGTGGACGAGGTGAGGTACACGATCCGCAGGTTGAGCGTAGAACCGTTCGGCGCCATACCGACGGAGCACGAGAAGTCGCCGCTCGAGCCCGCCGAGCACCGCGTCTGGCTCGCGAGCGAGCCGCCGGTCACGTAGGTCCCGACGTAGGTCGGCACCACGTCGCCGGCCGCGAAGAAGTCAGCCAGCTTCATCTGGGCGATGTTGCTGTTATCGGTGTTCTCGAAGCTGAAGTCGAAGGCGATGTAGTCGCCGGCCGTCACGAAGGGCACCGGGTGGGCCGTCGTGGCATTGTTCGGGACCGGTGTCAGCGAGGTCGCGGTCGAGGGTACCTTGGCGAGGGCGCCCATCGGCAATGCTGCCGCCTGGACGAACATGCCGATCGCCAGCGCGATCGTGATCGGGCTCGGGAGGTGGCTGGGTCGGCGCATCGGCTCGGGGTCTCCAGTTGTGCGCTCGTCATGACGCCAGGAGGACACACCCGGCACGCAAGCTCAAGGGAGTGTACGCGTGCGGTCAAGCCGAACGTACGGGTGGCCGAAGCCCGATCGTCCTATTCCTGCTCGTCGAGGTCCTCGTGGACGGTCTCGCGGTCGCCCTCGGCCTGGCTCGGCCGCGGCGCACGCCCGGTTTCGACCGCCGTCGGCACCTCGTCGTCGGTGTTCTTGTCGCGCTGCCCGTCCGAGGACGTCGGCTGCTGCCGCTGTTCTTCCATGGCCCGCGGAACGACGCACATCGCGTGCCGAGAACGAGGCGGGCGCGCTAGCCTTGAGGACCGATGCCCATCGACCTGCGGTCCGACACCGTCACGCTCCCCTCCCCCGCGATGCGGCGCGCCATGGCGGATGCCGAGGTCGGCGACGACCAGTACGGCGAGGATCCCTCGGTCAACCGCCTGCAGATCGAGGTGGCGCAGCTGCTCGGCAAGGAGGCCGCCCTCTTCCTGCCGACCGGCACGATGGCCAACCAGGTCGCGCTGCGAACGCTCACCCGACCCGGCGACGACGTCGTCGTGCCGTGGGAGGCGCACGTCGTGCTGCACGAGACCGGGGCGGCCGCCGCGAACTCCGGGATCCAGTTCACGCAGGTCGGCACGGGCGGCATCTTCGGTGCCGACGACTTCGAGGCGGCCTGCAAGCCGCGCGGCCACATGATCTACCCGCCGACCAGCGTCGTCGTCGTCGAGAACACGCACAACCGGGGTGGGGGCCGCATCTTCCCGCAGGCCGATGCCGTGGCCATCTGTGAGGCGGCGCGGGTCCGCGGCGTCGCCTCCTATTGCGATGGCGCACGTCTGCTGAATGCGGCGGTTGCGTCCGGAACGCTGCCCTCGGTGCTTGCCGAGCCGTTCGACCTGGTGAGCCTCTCGCTCTCCAAGGGCCTCGGCGCGCCGGTCGGCTCGCTGCTCGCCGGCAGTCGGGCGATGATCGACACCGCGATCCGCCACCGCCGCATGCTGGGCGGCGCGATGCGCCAGGCGGGGATCGTCGCGGCGGCCGGCAGCTACGCGTTGCGCCACAACGTCGAGCGGCTGGCCGAGGACCACGCCAATGCGCGCCTGATTGGCGAGGCGCTCTCGGCCTGCGCCGGGATCGCGCTCGACGCATCGCGCGTGGAGACGAACATCCTGGTGTTCGACGTGCCCGACGCAGCCGCGTTCGTCGCCGCCTGCCGCGATCGCGACGTCCTGCTCAACGCGTTCGGTCCGCGCAGCGTGCGGGCCGTCACGCACCTCGATGTCGATCGCGACGCGTGCGCGACGGCGGCCGCCGTGATGTGCGAGGTCTCGGCCCTCCTCAGCTAGGAAGCGCTGGGGTCGAGCGTCAGCGAAGCGGAGTTGATGCAGTAGCGCAGCCCCGTCGGCTGATCGGGCGCGTCGTCGAAGATGTGGCCGAGGTGCCCGCCGCAGGCGGCGCAATGCACCTCGGTCCGCACCATGAAGAAGCTGCGATCGGATTCGGTCTCGACGGCATCGGCCTTGGCAGGCGCGTAAAAGGACGGCCAGCCGCAGCTGGAGTCGAACTTCTGCTCGGAGCGGAAGAGCTCGGTGCCGCATCCGGCGCATCGGTACACGCCCGGCGTGTGGTCATCCCAGTACGCGCCGGTGAAGGCGCGCTCGGTCGCCTTTTGTCGAAGCACCGCGTACTGCTCCGGGGTCAGCTGCGAGCGCCACTCGGCGTCGCTCTTGGAGATCTTGGTGGTCATGCGCTCAGCGTACGACGTTTCGGCGAAGGACCGATGACGCGACCCGTCGTACGTCACTTGTCGCATGCCGTCCGCGCCGCTGCGCCGTGGTCTGCGGTCGGTGCACGCCCGCAGCATGGCGCACATGAACGACACCACCACTCTCTCACCGATGCAGCCGCGCGTCCTCGAGCCGGGAGCCGGCACGCGGCGTTGGCTGACCGCGCTGCTCGCCGTCGAGGGCGTCGCCGCCCTGGCCGGCAGCCTGACCTTCATCGCCATGGCGCCGGATGCCGCGACCCTGGTCGCCGCCCTCGGCGCGACCGGCGGCGTCGCCCTGCTGCTGCTGGCGGGCGTCTGCGCGGTCTTCGCGATCATGGCCTTCACGACGGCGGCCGCCATGCTGCGGCGGCGTGACGGCGCGCTCAGCGCCGCTGCCGCGCTTCAGGCGACGCTTGTCGCCGCGGCGCTGTTCGCGGGCGTCGTGGATGGCTTCGGCCAGGTCGTCGTGGCGGGACTGCTCGTTGCGGGCATCGGGCTCGCCCTGGCCGTCGCCGCGGGGCGTCGCAACGCGGTGGTGCCCGCCATGCGCTAGCGGCGATGCCGCCTAGACTGACCTGGTGAACCACGATCCGGGACCCGAGGCCGCCGCAGCATTCGCCGAACCGGTCGCCGATGCGGCCCGCGATCCGTTCCAGCTCGGGACGGCGCAGGTTCGCGTCGGAACCGCCTCGTGGACCGACCCGACGATGACGGCCGCGGGCGTCTTCTACCCGCCGGGTGCCGACACCGCCGAGGAGCGGCTGCGCTACTACGCCTCGCTCTTCCCGGTCGTCGAAGTCGACGCCACGTACTACGCGCTCCCGACCCGGCAGATGGGCGAGCTCTGGCTGGAGCGCACGCCGCCCGACTTCACGTTCGACATCAAGGCCCACGCGCTCATGACCGGTCAGCCCTCCGAGGTGAAGCGCCTGCCGAAGCCGATCCGCGAGGCACTGCCCGCGGAACTGCGCGCCAAGGCACGCATCTACCGCAGGGATCTGCCCGGCGAGTTGGTCGACGCGATCTGGGAGGCGTTCCGCGACGGGATCATCCCGCTCCACTCCGCCGGCAAGCTCGGCGCGGTGTTCCTGCAGTACCCGCGCTGGTTCTTCCCCTCGAACGAGAGCCGCGACGCGATCGTCGAGGCGAAGCAGCGATTGGGCGACATCCCGGTCGCCGTCGAATTCCGCAACGCGTCGTGGCTGAACGAGAAGAACGCCGAGCGGACGATCGCGTTCCTCGAGAAGCACAGCATCCCGTTCGTCATGGTCGACGCGCCGAAGGGCATGCGCTCGTCCCTCCCGCCGACGACGGCCGTCACCTCACCCGACCTCGCCGTGGTGCGCTTCCACGGCCGGCGCGCCGAGACGTGGGAGGCGCAGGGCATCCCGGTCGTCGAGCGCTTCCGCTATCTCTACTCGAAGGAGGAGCTGGGCGAGTGGGTGCCGCGCGTCAGGGAGGCGGCGCAGCACGTGAAGGACGTGCACATCCTCATGAACAACTGCTATGCCAACTATGGGACGACGAACGCGCGCGAGATCGCCGACATGCTCGAGGCGTCGTAACGCGTCAGCTCCCGCTCGCCGCGACGCGGGCGGCATAGGCGTCGACGAAGGCGCATTGTGCGGCGGTCTCGACCGCCTCGGGATGCCGAACCCGTCGCACCTGGCCGACGGCCTCGTCGGGTCGCATGCCGGCTGCCACGAGCGCGCACGCCGCAACGAGCCCGCTGCGACCGATGCCGCCCATGCAGGCCACCGCCACGTTGCCGGACGCCCGTCCCCCGTCGATCTCCTCCAGGATGCGGTCCATCTCGCCGAGTGAAGTCGGCGTGCCACCGTCGGGAATCGGGTGGCGCAACACCTCGATGCCGAGTGCCGCCGCCCGTTCGACGAGGTCGGGCTCGCCCCATCGGTGCATCTCGGCGTCCTCGATGAGCAGGATCAGCCTCCGTACCCCTTGCTCGAGCAGTTCCCCGACGTCGGCGCCGAGGTCTCGGCGGTACACCCGCCCCGGATACCGCGACGACGGGCCGTGTTTGCCAGGCAGGATCGTCAGGCCGAGCCGGCCGCCAACGGTGCCGCGCAGCGGGCCGGCGAGCCAGTCGATGCGCAGGGGCGCATCGGTCATCAGTTCAGCTGACTGTTGTTGCGCAGGCAGAAGTGGCCGGTCGGCTCGAGTGGCATGCCACAGAACGGGCAGGCCGGGCGACCGGCACCGACCAGGGTGAGCGACCGGTCGATGAACGAGCGCGCGTCGTTCGCCGAGATGCGCACACGCAGCAGATCAGGTCCCTCCGGATCGTTGTCGGCGGCCTCGTGGTACTCGCCGTCTTCGGCGAGCGGCTGCGCCTCGACGACGACCGAGCGCTGTTCCGGATCCCAGGCCAGTGCCATGGCCCCCACGCGGAATGCCTCGATGACCGGCTCGTCGAGCGGCTCGGCATCCGCTCGGGTGCCCGTCACGCGAGGCGCCGGTTCGATCGCGTCGAGCATCTCGCCGAGACGATCGGCGAGGACGGCAACCTGGGTCTTCTCGAGGCCGACGCTCACCACGGCGCCGCCCTTCCGTGCCTGCAGGTAGAAGCTGCGCTGCCCCGGGGCGCCCACCGTCCCGGCGATGAATCGGTCGGGATCGTCGAAGATGAAGAGCCGGCGTGCCATGGACGCCATGCTAGCGTGCCGCGCGGTCGGTCAGGAATCGCGGCGGATAACGGGAGGGATCGGAGACGTGCCCCATCTCCGATCCCTCTCCCCCGGTGTCCGAATTGGTCCGTCAGCCGAAGCCGCCGGGTGCCCATACCAACTCGTCGGCAGTGAGCCTATCCCCAGCAGACCACTCCTGTCAACAACTAGTGGAGCCGTCCGTCCACATCTAAACGGCAAGTGCCTCGCTGGTGAGCTGGTAGGCGCCGCGATGATCGCCCACGCTCGCGCGCAGATCCGCCCATTCGCGCAGCACCTCGCGGACCCGGCCCGGCGCCTGACCCTGCCGCGCGATCGTCGCCGCCTCCTCGTAGCGCGACTCCGCGGCGCTGGCGTCGCCGGTCTCGCGCATGGCGCGCGCCTCGGTCACCATCGCGGCCAGCTCCGCCTTCTGGTTACCCGCCGTGCGGGCCATCGTCCGCGACCGCGCGGCAAGCGACAGTGCCTCGTCCAGGGCGCCGTTGGCCAGCGCGACCTGGGCCTCAGTCTCCAGGATCGCCGCCAACAGGCGTTCGTCCTGGCTGCGCTCGGCCTGATGGCGCGCGCCGGTGGCCAGCTCGGCGGCGCGCGAGGTGTTGCCCGACGCGAGGTACGCGAGGGCGAGGTCGTTCTCGATCGTGGCCGACTCGAGCATTGCGCCGGCGGCGCGGTACAGGGCCATTGCCTGGGTCCCGACGCGAATCGCTCCCTCGACGTCGCCGAGCTCGCGGTAGCTGATCGCCAGCCCGACCAGGAACGTCGCGCGACGCCGGTCGTCGAGGTCGTCCGACAGTCCACGCGCCTCTTCGAGGTACGCCAGCGAGCGCTCGTGCTCGCCATCGCGCGAATCGACCGATGCCAGCGCCACGAGCAGCCGCATCTCGAAGTCAGGTTCGACGTGCAGCCCGTTACGAACCTGCTCGAGCAGCGCCCGGAGCAGGCTGCGGGCATCCGCCTCGTTGTCGGACAGGTAGAGTCCGAAGGCCAGCCAGTAGCGCGCCAGGGCCGCGTCGGTCTCGCGACCGAGGTCGAGGAACAGGCGCACCGCTTCGGCGGCGGCCGTCACCGCTTCCTTGCCGCGATCGAGGCGGGCCAGTGCCTCCGCTCGGCCTCGCAGCAGCTCGGCGCGCGCCTGGTCGTCGGCGGCGGCCTCGAGCAGCTGCTCGTAGCCATCGGCGGCGGACTGCCATTCGCCGGACGCAAGCTGCAGATCGGTCTGCAGCCGCGTCCAGGCGGGATTCTGCGAGTCGAGGAAATGGCTCGGCGCAAGGCGGAGGCGATCCGAGAGGTAGCTGAGCGCGACCATCGACGGGCGGGCGATTCCGGTCTCGAGGGCGCTGACGTAGGCCTTGGTGTAGCGCTCGCCCGCGAGCTGCTGCTGGGTCAGACCCGCCCTCAGGCGAGCTTCACGGATTCGTGACCCAATGCGCTTCGCGAGCTCGGCGTCCTCGGCCGTGGGGCGGGCAATCATCTTCGTGCGCGGCATCTCGGGAGTCTACACCCGACAGGCAAGCATTCCTTGACGAACAGTGGGAGCAAGGTACGCCCCGCCGTTCTCGCCGACAGTACCGATCGGTCATTGCCCGGACGCCCCGCCCCGGCGACGGTAGGTGCAGGCCAACGATCCGCCGGATCGTGCCAGTCACGGGAGAGCGCCATGCGTCTGCAGCGAATCGCTCGTTCGATGCTGCTCGCGAGCTCATTGGCCGCGCTGACGCTGCTCACCGTCATCTCGACGGTGGCTGCCTGCAGCAACGGCAACGGCTTCCCCTGAGCCGAAGCTTCGCGAACCAGGCAACGTCCAGGACCGCGCCACGACCTCGTCGGGCGCGGTCGTTGTTTGCCCGCTGACCGCTGGGGTCAGAGCGGCGGCAGCTCCTGCTCGTTGGCGAGCACTCCCGCGAACGGGTCGCCGAGCGCGGTGAGCCGCTCCCCAATGGTCGAGATCGTCCAGCGGTTGGGTCGCAGCTGCGGATCGTCGAGGTCGTCCCAGGTGATCGGTGCCGAGACGGGCGCACCGGGCGCGGGCCGCACCGAATAGGGCGCGACGAGGGTACGGTTGATCGCGTTCTGGGTGTAGTCCAGCCGCGCCAGGCCCTTGCGTGAACGCTTGCTCCACTCCCAGCTGACGAGGTCCGGGACGGTCCGACCGATGGCCCGCGACAGCCGCTCGACCCAGTCGCGGGTCTGCTCGAAGGTGTAGATCGGCCTGATCGGGACCCACACCTGGATTCCCCGCTGCCCGCTGACCTTGGGCCAGCCACGAACCGAGAGGTGCTCGAGGGCCGTCCGATACAGCCGCGCCAGGATCAGCACCTCGTCCCACGTCGTCTCCTCGCCGGGGTCGATGTCGATCAGCGCGTAGCTCGGCCTGTCGGGCGCTTCCGTCGGCGATGTCCACGGATGGATCTCAATGGCCGCTTCCTGGGCGAGCCAGGCGAGCGTCGCCACCTGGTCGACGACCACGTAGTCCTTGGCGCCCTCACTGCCGGCGTAGGTCCAGCGAGCGACCCAGTCGGGCGCGTGAGCAGGCACGTCCTTCTGCCAGAAGCCGTGGCCCTTACCGATGCCATCCGGGTAGCGGTGCAGGTTCACGGCGCGGTCCGCCAGGTACGGAAGCAGGGTCGGCCCGATCGTGACGTAGTAGCGCAGCAGGTCGCGCTTGGTGATGCCGTCCTCGGGCCACAGCGCCTTGTCGAGATTGGTGACGTGCAGCTCGCGGCCGCCCACCCGCCAGATGCCTTCGCCCGGCAGGGCATCGAGGGCGGCGAGGGCCGCCTGGGGCGTCCCGGCGTGCCCACCGGGCGCCGCCGATGTTGCGGTCGCCGCTGCGCGTGATCCGGCAGGGCCCTGGCCGCTGCGCTCGGCGCTCGCCGCCGCGCGCCGCGTGGAGACCGCACGCTCACGGACGACGGTCGCCGGGTCACGGTCGAGCTCGAGGCCCTTGAACGCCGCCTGCCTGAGCAGCCCGTCGGTGGTCCACTCGGCGAACTCGGCGCGGATCACGAGCGAGGGCTCGACCCAGTGCGCGCCCTTGATCCGCGGCACCGGATCGAGCGGCGAGTCGTCGCGCTGCAGCGTGCGCAGTCGCTCGCGCAGCAGACGACGTGTCTTCGCATCGATCCCGCTGCCCACCTGGCCGGCGTGGCGCAGGTTCCCGTCGTCGTGCACGGCGACGATCAGCGAGCCGAGGTCCTTGTGGCTGCCCTTGCCCTCGAGCCAGCCGGCGACGACCAGCTCCTGCTCGGCGCGGAGCTTGATCTTCAGCCAGCTCTTCGAGCGGCGCCCCGGCTCGTAGCGGCTGGTGCGCAGCTTGGCGACCATGCCCTCAAGGCCGCGCTCACGTGCAGCTTCGTAGAACGCCTCGCCGTCGCGCGGCACGTCGGAGGCGAAGCGAACCAGCCCATCCTGTCGCAGGACCGAGCGCAGCAGCCGCTTGCGCTGCTCCAGCGGCACGTCGAGCAGCGACCGTCCGTCGAGGTAGAGGAGGTCGAACACCTCGTAGACCAGCGGGATCGCGGCGACTTCCGCCGGGTCCGGGCGGCCGCCGCTCCGCCGCCCGCTGCCTGGCGCGCCGCGGATCCCGGTTCGATCCTGGAGCAGGCTGAAGCTCGGATTGCCGTCGGCATCGAGTGCCACCACCTCGCCGTCGACGATCGCCTGGCGGGCGTTGATCCAGTCCGGCGGCGCGGTGAGGTCCGGGAAGTAGCTCGCCGCGTCGTTGTGCCGTCGCGTCCACAGGCGCACCGCTCCGTCGCGGACGACGGTCTCGACCCGGTAGCCGTCCCACTTCACCTCGAAGACCCAGTCGTCGTCGTTGAACGGGCTGTCGGCAAGCGTCGCCTTCATCGGCTCGATGAACTCGGGCATCGGCTCCTCGCGGGCGGCCGACAGGTCGATCTCGGCCTCGGCTGCCGGCGCACGACCGTTCCACAGCGCCGCGGCGCCGGCCAGCACCTCGTCGTTGGTGCGCCCGGTTTTCACGCTCCTGGGATGGTCCTCGGCATTCCAGCCGTCGACCGCGAACTCGTCGCGCTTCTTGATCAGGAGCCACTGGTCCTTGTCATCGGACGCCGCACGTCGCCGGCCGCCGGTGCGCACGATCGTGAACCGGCCGCGTAGCTTCTCGCCGGACAGGCTGAACTTCAGCTCGCCGCCGCGGACGTCCCCCCCGGGGTCATCGGTCTCCTCCGGAATGAACGTGCCCCAGTCCCAGACGATGACGTCGCCGCCACCGTATTCGCCCTTCGGAATGACACCCTCGAACTGGTAGTAGTCGAGTGGATGGTCCTCGACGTGCACCGCCATGCGCCGCTCGTCGGGGTCAAGCGTGGGTCCCTTGGGAACCGCCCAGCTGACGAGGACGCCGTCGATCTCGAGGCGGAAGTCGTAATGCAGGCGCGTGGCGCGGTGACGCTGCACCACGAAGCGCCGCCCTCCGGTGGGCGCCACCGCCCCCGCCGGTTCCGGTGTCTTCGCGAAGTCGCGCTTGCGGTGGTAGGTGTCGAGTGACATGTCGCTCGATCATCCCATGCAGGTGCCGCGCCGATGGCATGCCGCGTGCGGCCACGAGGGCAGGGGGGGACCTCCCCCGACCGATGCAGAGGAGGACGACATGACGACGCAGATGCGGCTCGACACGTTGACCAAGCTCAGCGAGTCGGACCTGGTGCTCGCCAATTCCGACGAGGACATCCGCGGCCGAACGCTGCGCGACACCAACGATGAGGAGATCGGCAGCGTCGACGACCTGATGATCGACGCGGACCAGCGCAAGGTGCGCTTCCTGCTCGTCGGCGCCGGCGGATTCCTGGGGATCGGCGAGAAGCAGTTCCTGATCCCGGTCGACGCGGTGACCCGGATCGACGACGACAACGTCTGGATCAACCAGAACAAGTCGAAGATCATCGGCTCGCCGAACTACCAGCCCGATCTCGTCAACGAGAACTACTACAACGACCTGTACGGCTACTACGGCTACAGCCCGTACTGGACGCCGGGCTACACCTACCCGCCGTACCCCAACTATCGTCGTTAGCTGGCACTGACCGATGCGGCCCGCCCTCCGGGGCGGGCCGTTTCTCGTGTCCGGCTGCCTGGCTCAGCCGTCGAGCAGGGCGATAACCTCGTCGAGCGAGCCGACGACGCGGTCAGCTCCGGCGTCGGCGAGCGCGTCGGCGTCGACTGCCCCGGAGGTGACCCCGACCGCCGGCATGCCCGCCGCA
This sequence comes from Candidatus Limnocylindria bacterium, assembly GCA_035708065.1. Lineage (GTDB taxonomy): Bacteria > Chloroflexota > Limnocylindria > QHBO01 > QHBO01 > JAICUY01. Next base: position 46,178 of record DASSTC010000039.1, read on the forward strand.
ACCGCCGCCCGCATGTCCCACGTCGCGTCGCCGACGTACCAGCAGGCCGCGGCCGGCAGCGACAGCGTGGCCGCGGCTTCGAGCAGCAGGTCGGGCGCGGGCTTGGCGTGCTCGACATGGCTGCCGTCGACGATCGTCGGCTGGTGTGACAGCTTCAGCGAGTCGACCGATGCGCCGACCTGCTGTCGGCGGCTGGAGGTGGCGATCGCCCATGGCAGGCCGCGTTCATCGAGCTCGCCGAGCAGACGCACGGCGCCAGGCAGCGGCCGCGGGTCGGTGTTGAGCGTCTCGTAGATCTCGCCGGAGCGGCGGTCGAGCTCCTCGGCGCGGCGGTCGTCGAGCTCGATGCCCGCCGCAGCCGCCACGGCGCGAGCCAGCCGCTTCCCGTCCGCGCCGATGAGCGCGGCGACCTCGCTGCGGTCCGCGGGGATGGCGGCCTCGTCGAAGAGGGCCAGCCAGGCTCGGATGCGCGTCTCGACGGTGTCGACCAGCGTGCCGTCCAGGTCGAAGATCAGCGCGCGGGGGCGGGGCAACCGGTTGCTCACGATGCCGCCATCTCCTCCTCCTCGACGTCATCCTCGGGAAGCTCGACGACCACCGCGGCGTGCCGTGGCGAACGGTTGTAGGCGGCTGCCAGCAGCCCGCCGACGAAGCCACCGACCATCGCCGAGAGAAGGGCGACCGCGACCGCCGCCACCGGGACGACGATGAGCCAGTTGCCCGCGACCCATCGCAGCGCCGGGATCTGGTCGCCGAACGGCAGGAGGGCGCGGGTGATGCCCAGGGTGATCGCCAGCTCACGCTGCCAGTCGAGAATCGCCCCGGCGAACCAGGTGAACAGCGCCCCGAGCAGCGCCCCGACGACGATGCCGATTGCCAGGCCGACCCACGCACCGGCACCGAACGAGGCGGCCACCGAGACCGCCGCCAGCCGACCGCGGACGTGCCTCATGCGGACCGCCTGCCGATGGCGCGACCGCCGCCGGCCAGCAGCGCGCCGAGGACCACGGCGAGCAGTCCGAACGCGACAAGCAGCGCGTAGCCGAGCTGGATGAAGAGGGTCCAGTCGGCACCGCTCGAGACGTCGACGCGGGCGGCGCGGACGCTCGACTCGATCCCGAGCTGGGCGCCCTTGCCCGCCGTCGCCGCAAAGGCCCGCGTCGCGCTGTCCGCCGCAGGACGGCCGGCGCCGGCCGCGTCATACAGCCCGAAGTGCTCGACCAGGATGCCGGGGCGCATGGTCAGGTAATCCTCCAGCGTCCACCACGTGGCGAGACCGACGAAGCCGCCGTCGCGCACGTCCGCGTGCCGCTCGAATGCAGGGTACGTCTCGGTGAAGATCGCCTGCTGGAGCAGCGGGCCGTTGCGGCCGTCCGACCAGCGGCCGAACTCGAGCGCGAGGATGGGCTTGCCCGGGTTGGTCCGCTGGGCGATCTGCAGCGCCTGCTCGGTTCCGGCTGCTGCCGACGCGCCGTAGAAGACGCCGTAGTAGAACGTGTAGCCGGCGACGTCGAGTGGCGCCTGGGTGGGATCGGCCGGTTCGGAGCCATAGGCCGCCTGGCCGGTGAGCCGCGTCCCGTCGATCTTCCGGTCGATGTCGTGCAGGGTGCGCAGCGCATCGGTGCGTTCCGCCTGGCCGGTCGATTCATTGGCCAGGCCGTGGAACAGCACCGCCGGATGATTCATGTCGCGCAGCGCCATCTCGCGCAGCATCTGCTGTGGAATGCCGCGACCCATCGTGATCCCGAAGGTCAGCGGCGTGAAGTGATAGAGCGGGATCTCCTCCCACACGGCAAACCCCAGCCGGTCGGCGAGCATGAGCAGCAGCGGGTTGGCCGGCGTGTGGGCCGTCCTGATCAGATCGGCCCCGACGGCGCGCGCGTGGTCGAGCTGCTCGAGCAGCGTGGATGCCGAGTGGACGCGCTGCCCGGTGACATCGGCCTCCCGGTCCGCGGGGGTGAGCACCTCGTCGTGCAGCCCGACGCCGTGGAACATCGCCGCCTCGCCGTTGAGCAGCAGCCGCGGCGCATCGGGGTCGACGCTGATGCGGCGCAGGCCGAAGGAGCTCCACAGGTCGTCGATGCGGCCGTCCGGCGAGGTGACCCGCACGTGCAGCACGTAGAGCGCCGGGAACGCCGGGCTCCAGCGGTCGGCGCCGCCGAACCGGAAGCTTGCCTCGACGACCTTCGTGTCGTCGGGCTCGAGGTCGCCGGCATCGACATCGGCTTCGGCCAGCGGCGGCGAGATGCCGGGCACCAGTCGCCGCACGTCGGGGTCGGCGACGTTGTCGGGCGTCACCCGCGCCGGCAGCACCTCGACGTGGACCGAGGTGGTCGTCGGCGCGGGCTCGGGTGTCGGTGGCGGCGTTTCGATGGCGGCCGAGCCTGACGCCGGGACCGGGTTGACCGTGGCGGTCGGCGTCGGGCTGGGTGTTGGGGTCGGCATCGGAGAGGCCGTGGGCGACGCTGACGGTTGTGGACCGGTGAGCGCGCCGTTGCGCAGCACGACGGAGACATCCGCGCCATCGAGGTGCGGCACGACGTCGGCACGGACGGCATGAATCGGCGGCGTCGCCTCCAGCCACACCGAGCGGGTGATGCCGCCGTAGTTCCACCAGTCGGTGAGGCCCCACGGCACGATGTCGTTGCGCGTGCCCCACGGCGGGTTGTCGACGCGAACGACGAGCAGGTTCGGCTGCCCGGGCAGCAGGCTGTGCGCAACGTCGAAGGCGAACGGCGTGTAGCCGCCCTCGTGGTAGCCGAGGTGGACACCGTTCAGCCACACGTCGGCGATGTAGTTCACCGCCCCGAACTTCAGCGTCGTGCTGGCGCCAGTCCACGACGCCGGGACGTCGAACGTCCGTCGGTACCAGCCGCCGAGCTGTCGTGTGTCCGGCGGCGGATTGAGCGTGCCGGGAACCTCGATCTGCTCCCAGCCGCCGTCATCGAAGCCCGGACGCTCGCGGCCGGCTGCCTGCTCGACGATGGCATCGAGCGACTCGTCACGGGCGGCCATCGACAGCTCGTCGTCGATCGGCCGGCGCTCGACGCGCCACGTCCCGTCCAGGTCGATGCGCAGCCGCGCCTGGAACTCGAACGTCGGCACCGGGATGCCGTTCTGGAACGCCACGCTGCCACCGTCGACGTCGTCCATCTCGAGTGTCGGCTCGAGCGACCCGGCGCGGACGGCAGGCACGCAGGCGGAGAGCGGCGTCACCAATGCGAAGACGCCAAGGACGATCGCGATCCCGCGGCGCACAGGGCCCATGGCCAACGAGCCTAGCGCAGGCTGGCATACTCGGGCGCATGACCGGCCGCGTCACCGTCATCGGTTCCATCAACGTCGACCTCGTCGTCCATGCCGACCGTCTGCCGATGCCCGGCGAGACCGTGCTCGGCGGTCGTTTCGCCGAGTTCCCGGGCGGCAAGGGCGCAAACCAGGCGGTAGCCGCGGCGCGTGCCGGCGCGGAGGTGACGATGATCGGCGCGGTCGGCCGGGACGCCTACGGCGAAGCCGCGGTCGAGGCCCTGCGCGAGGAAGGGGTCGATACCTCGCGCATCCGCCGCGTCGACGGACCGACCGGGGTCGCGCTGATCGGCGTCGGCGCCCGTGGCGAGAACACGATCCTGCTGGCGCCGGGCGCCAACGCGTTCCTGACCGATGCCGACGTCGACCTTGCCGGCGCATCCGTGGTGCTGACCAACTTCGAGATCCCCTATCCCGTCGCGCTGGCGGCGGTGCGCGCGGCGCGCTCGGCCGATGTCGCGGCGATCGTCACGCCCGCGCCGGCCCACGCGCTGTCCGCGGATCTGCTCGAGCTCGACCCGTTCCTCGTGCCCAACGAGCACGAGCTGACCGTCATGATCGGCAACGACGATCCGGCAGCTGCCCTCTCCGAGGTCACGCGTCGGACGAATGGCGCCGTGATCGTCACCCAGGGCGCTGCCGGCGCCCTGCTGGCCCAGGGCGAACGGCGGGAGCGGTTCGACAGCCCCCGACCGTCGGCCGATGCGGTCGATACCACGGGCGCCGGCGACGCGTTCGTCGGCGCGCTGGCGGCGTGGCTGGCATTCGGCAGCGGCCTCGAAGATGCGATTCGCGCCGCAAATGCCGGGGGCGCGCTGTCCGTGGAAGCACCCGGCGCGCGCGGCGGGCTCGGTCGCCGGGCCGAGATCGAGGCACTGCTCCGCGGCTGAGGCGCAGCCGTGGCCGCACGATCAGGCCGAGTGCGACTCCTTCTCGTGGCGGTGCAGCCGCTCGATGAGGGCGTACATGATCGGCACCGCGATCGCCGGGTTCTCCTTGAGGAGCGCGGTGAACTCCCAGGCGACGAAGAGGACGCAATCGGTTTCGTCGACGGCGGTGATCGTGGCGGAGCGCGGATGGTCCTCGATGAGCGCCAGCTCGCCGAAGAAGTCGCCCGGGGTGAGATAGGTCAGCGGCTCGTCGGCTGCGACGCCCTTGTCGACCCGCACCTTTCCGCGGGTGATGACGTACAGGGCGGAAGCGGGCGCGTCCTCGCGAATGATGACGTCACCGGGCTGGTAGGTTCGCTGCTTCCCCTGCTCGGCGAGGCGCTTGATCGTCCTGCGGTCGAGGCTCGACAGCAACGGGACCGACGCGAGTGTCTGTTCGAGTTCCAAGCGAGTCTCCTCCGTTGACGGCGGCAGCCGTAAGTTGCGCGCATCCTACTACGCCGACGGCATGCTGCCTGCCCCCGAAGGCATGCATCGTGCTCACCGCCTCCCGTGACCGATCGCAGCGGCCGCGACGGCCGTGTCCTCAAGCTCGCGCTCATCGGATCCTTTCTGGGGAGTGGCGCACTGGCGTCGCTGCCGTCGCTGGTGCGCCGACGTCCGCGCACGGGACCGATGCAGCTGCTCATGCTCGGCACGGCGGCCTACCGCATCGGTCGAATGGTCGCCTTCGAACGCGTGGCGGTACCGTTGCGCGAGCCGTTCACCGCGACGGTGCCCGACTCCTCCGGCGCCGGCGAGACCGTGGTCGCTCGTGGCCGCGGGCCGCAATGGGTCCTCGGGGAGCTGCTCTCGTGTCCGATCTGTGTCGCAACCTGGGCGGCGAGCGGGCTGTTCATCGGCCTTGGCGTGGTCCCGCGCTACACGCAGACACTGTTGACGGTGTTGACCGCGACCGGGATTGCCGAGGTGCTCAACCAGCTGGTGGAGGCGCTGACCTGGTCGGCCGAGAAGTCACGCGCGGACACTGGAAACGAGATCGCGCGCTGAGCGCTCAGGCGGTTGCCGATGTTTCCGCTGCGCTCTCCTCGGTGAGCCAGGCGAGCGTACGGTCGAAGGCCTCGAGCTCGAAGGGCTTCTCGACGATGCGCGGCCGGGCAGTCGACCCGAGGAGCTCGTCGAGCTCGGCCGGTCGACCGGTGCACACCGCCACGCGTGGCAGGCCGAGGATGAGAGCCACGACGTCGGGTGCCAGGCCATCGAACAGCGCGCTGTCGACCAGCAGTCCGGTCGGTCGTTCCCCGGCGTCGAGTCGCTGCACGAGCTCTTCCGGAGTTAGCAGCTCACCATGCGGGGCCAGCTCGGCGTAGAGCTCCCGAATGCCGTCGTCCGCGTCACACAGCCAGAGCCCGGCCACCGTCTTCCTCGCTGCGGCTTCGCGGCGTGGGCACGCCCGCGAGGCTCGTTGGTCCGCTCCCGGAGGAGCGCTTATCTTAGCGCCACATCAAGCGCTGGCACCATGGCTGCCTCGAGGATCGGACCGATGGAACTCGACGTCACCAACCGCCTGCTCGTCGTCCTGGATGATCCGGCTGCGCGCGAGCGCGCCATCCGCGCGTTGGCGAAGCTCGCGACGTCGCCCGACTCGGTGACGGTCCTGGAGGGCAGCGAGGGGGCGCATCGGCTCGATCGACCGGGCCGCCACGGTGGCGTGGGCCGGCGCATTGCGCGGCTCCTGGCCCTGCTGGCGGCGGACCAGTCGGTCGACCTGGCGACCTACGAGGCGGCGCTGCTCGACGGCCGAACGGTGCTCGCCATCCGGGCGCCGCAACCTGAACGCCGCCGTGGGCTGGCCCGCGCCCTGGCCGATGCCGGCGGACACTTCATCAACTACTTCGGACGGATGGCGACCGAGGACATCGTGCCGTGGCGCGGCGAACACCTGGAGATCCCGTTCCACTACCACCGCTGACCGGGGTGCATCGGTCTCAGGTGAGAACGGAGATGGTGGGCGACACTGGACTCGAACCAGTGACCTCTTGCATGTCAAGCAAGTGCTCTAACCAGCTGAGCTAGCCGCCCACCGGGACTCGGCGTCGCGCCGAGCAGACCGGGATTCTAGCGCAGGTGCCGGTCAGTGTCACCGAACGCCATCAGTACTCGCTCGAGCGAAGGACGAAGCCGAGCGCCCGCGAGATCTCGGCGCGGTAACGAATTCCCGACGGGTGTCGCGCCAGCCAGTGGAGGTAGTCCGGGTCGACGTCAGCGATCTCGGCGATGCTGCGACCGGCGTAATGCCCGAAATCGATGACCTTCGGGTTGAACGACGACTCCGACGCACCCGGACCGACCGGGACCCGATTGCCCCCTTCGACATGGAACTCGGCCACGCCACGCCTCCGTACGTACCGTCAACCGCTTGGTTGCTGCGCATCCTAGGCCGCTCGGTGCGTCCGCGCAACAAGTTATCCACAATCGGTCAGGACCGATGCGTTTCGTGGCCTCCGAGCAGGGT
>DASSTC010000040.1:0-24478 GCA_035708065.1 Candidatus Limnocylindria bacterium
GTCGTCGGCGTCGACCTCCTCCTTGAGCAGCAGCCTGCCCGATGCCTGCATCTCCTTCAGCCGCTCCTGGCGCTCGTCGAGCTGCTTCTGGAGCTCGACCGATCGGCCGTACTGCAGCTCGGCGACGCGGGCGTAGTCGGCGGCGCGGGTCGCGGCCTCGATCTCGGGGGTCAGGCGCTCGAGCTCCTCGCGCGTCTCGCGGATGCCGGCCACGACCTCCTTCTCGGACTGCCACTGTGCCTTCATCGCGTCGCCGCGCTCGCGCAGGTCGGCGAGCTCCGCCTCCAGCGCCTCCAGGCGTGCCTTCGAGCCGGGATCCTTCTCCTTGCGGAGCGCCTCGCGCTCGATCTCGAGCTGCATCCGGCGGCGCTCCAGCTCGTCGAGCTCGACCGGCATCGAGTCCATCTCCATGCGCAGCCGGCTGGCAGCCTCGTCGACCAGGTCGATCGCCTTGTCGGGCAGGAAGCGCTCGGTGATGTAGCGGTTGCTCAGGACCGCGGCGGCGACCAGCGCGGAATCGGTGATCCGCACCCCGTGGTGCACCTCGTAGCGCTCGCGCAGCCCACGCAGGATGCTGATCGTGTCCTCGACGCTCGGCTGGTCGACGATGATCGGCTGGAATCGCCGCTCGAGCGCCGCGTCCTTCTCGATGTGCTTGCGGTACTCGTCGAGGGTGGTGGCGCCGACCGCGTGGAGCTCGCCACGCGCCAGCATCGGCTTCAGCAGGTTTGCGGCATCCACCGCGCCCTCCGCTGCGCCCGCACCCACGACGGTGTGCAGCTCGTCGATGAACAGGATGATCTGTCCCTCGGCGGCGGTGACCTCCTTGAGCACCGCCTTGAGGCGCTCCTCGAACTCGCCGCGGTACTTCGCCCCGGCGATGAGGGCGCCCATGTCGAGTGCCACGACGCGCTTGTCGCGCAGGCCCTCGGGCACGTCCCCGCGCACGATCCGCTGGGCCAGGCCCTCGGCGATCGCCGTCTTGCCGACGCCGGGGTCTCCGATCAGCACCGGGTTGTTCTTCGTCCGCCGGCTCAGCACCTGGATGACGCGGCGGATCTCCTCGTCGCGGCCGATCACCGGGTCCAGGACGCCCTTGCGCGCCATCTCGGTCAGGTCGCGCCCGTACTTCTCGAGCGCTTCGTAGGTTGCTTCCGGATTCTCACTGGTCACGCGTTGGCTTCCCCTGATTGATGTGAGCGCCTGCAGGACCGATGACTGGTCGACCCCCAGACCGATGAGCAGGCGTGCCGCCTGGTTCTTCGGCGTCGACTCCAGGATGGCGAGCAGCAGGTGCTCGGTCGAGACGAACTCGTCGTGCATCCGCTGCGAGATCGGATGCGAGTCCGACAGCACCTTGCGAGCGTCGTTCGATAGCGTCAGCTGGGGCGATGCACCCTGCATCTTCGGCAGCTTCCCGATCTCGTCGCGCAGTTGCTGTGCCACGTTCGCCGGATCCTGGCCGAGCCGCTCGAGCACGGCCGGCACGACGCCATCGGGCTGCTCGACCAGGCTGTAGAGCAGGTGGATCGGCTCGAGCTGCGGATTGCCCTCGGCGGTCGCCAGCTCCTGGGCGGCGACGATCGCCTCCTGGGCGCGTTGGGTGAAACGTTCGGTACGCATCGGTCTAGTGCGTCCTCTCGCGCGGATTCGGCTGTGGATGCGCGTCGGCGAACTGCTCGAACGCTTGGCGTCCGGCCTCGTCGAGCTTCGGGAGCACGACCCGCACGCGGACGAGCAGGTCGCCCTTGTCGATCGGCTTGCCGCGTTTCGGCAGGCCGCGGTTGGCGACACGGATCTCCTGGCCGTTCTGCGTGTTCGGCCGGATGCGCAGCTTGACGCTGCCGGTCAGCGTCGGCACGCGCACCTCCGCGCCGAGCAGCGCCTCCGACAGCGTCAGCGGCAGCTCGGTGATGAGGTTCGTGCCGTCCCGCTCGAAACGCGGGTCCGGGTTGATGTGGACGGTGATCACCAGGTCGCCGCCGTCGACGGCGCCCGACAGCCGGACCTTCGACCCCTCGCTCACGCCCGCGGGGATCTTCACCTGCAGGCGGCGGCCGTTGACGTTGACCAGCCGCTCGGCGCCGGTCGCCACCTCGGCGAGCGAGATGTCGGCGGTCGCCTGCGCGGCCGGCTGCTGCCGTCGGCGCGTAGAGGTTCCGCCGCCGCCGAGATTCGACATGTCGACGTACTCGAAGCCGCCATCGCCGCCGAACGGGCTCGGCCCTGCCGTGCCGCCGCCGGTTGACGCGCGCGCACCGCCGCCAAAAAAGGTGCTGAAGAAGTCGCTGAATCCGCCCAGATCCTCGGGGCTGACGCGCTGGTAGGTCCAGCGCGTGCCGCCCGGGGCGCCGCCGAACCCGGCCCAGTTGCTGGCCCCGCGACCGGTGAAGTCGCCCGCCTGCTGATACGCCTGCCAGTTCGCGCCGAGCTCGTCGTACTGCTTGCGCTTCTCCGCATCGGTCAGGACGGCCTGCGCCTCGTTCGCTTCCTTGAAGCGACGCTCGGCCTCCTTGTCACCCGGGTTGCGGTCGGGATGCAGCTCGCGGGCGAGCTTGCGGTACGCCTTCTTGATTTCGGCCTGGGTCGCGGTCTTCGGCACGCCCAGGACGGCGTAGTAGTCCTTGTATTCCATGAGTCAGCTCACCAGGCCGATACAGTGGCCGGTCTGGCGACGCGTTGACGCTTCGAGCGTGCAAATGTCGCCGTGGTGCGCACTAACCGTCTCGCGGACCGTGCGAAGGCTCGCCGCCAGCTCAGCGGAGCCCGAATTCGTGCTCAGCGAGCTCCCGGAAGCAGCGGGGGTCGGGCGGTGGTCGCCGCCCGACCCGGTTAACGCTCTCAGGAGCGACATTTGCACCGTCGGGTGCGTGGCACGGGTCGCCACGCCGGTGCTCAAGCCGGCTGGCCGGCCGGCGGCTGGTCACCGCCGTCCCGCTTCGCCTGCTTCGCCGCCACCGGCACGTCGCCGTTCGCACGCGGCCGTCGCGGCCGGCGCACGGCGGTCTTCTGCCGCTGCGCGCGCTCGGCCTTGATGCGGGCCGCCGGGCGCGGCGCATCGATCAGCGCCTCGCCCAGCACCTCGTCCATCGTCTCGACCGGCACGATGCGCAGCTGCTGCCGCACATCCTCCGGCACGTCGACCAGGTCGCGCTCGTTGCGCTTGGGGATCAGCACGGTCTTCACCCCGGCCAGGTGCGCGGCCAGCAGCTTCGACTTCAGCCCACCGATCGGCAGCACCCGCCCACGCAGCGTGATCTCGCCGGTCATCGCCAGGTCGCGGCGCACCGGCTTCCCGGTGAGCAGCGAAGCCATGGCGGTGGCCATCGTCACGCCAGCGCTCGGCCCATCCTTTGGCGTGGCGCCCGCCGGGACGTGGATGTGCAGCGTCTGCTTGTCGAGGATCGTCGGATCGAGGCCCAGCTGCGCCGTGCGCGAGCGCACGTAGGAGAGGCCTGCTCGCGCCGATTCCTTCATCACGTCGCCGAGCTGGCCGGTCAGGATGAAGTCGTCCTTACCCTCCATCTTGGTCGCCTCGATCTGCACGATGTCGCCACCCGCATCGGAGACGACCAGCCCGGTGGCCATGCCGATCTCGTCCTCGGTCTCGAGCTCGCCGTAATCGAAGCGCGCCGGGCCGAGATAGTCCTCGAGCTGGTTGGCCTCGACCGTCACGGTGGTCGACGCATCGTCGGCGACCCGGCGCGCGACCTTGCGGGCGATGTTCGCCAGCTCGCGCTCCAGGTTCCGGACGCCGGCCTCCTTGGTGAACGCCTGGATCAGGCGCACCAGGGCGGGCTCGCTGATGACGAGCTGCGCATCGGTCAGGCCATGGTTCTCCAGCACCTTCGGCAGCAGGAATTTCTGCGCGATGCGCAGCTTCTCGAGCTGGGTGTAGCCGGGCAGCTGGATCATCTCCATCCGGTCGCGCAGCGCCGGCGGGATGGTGTCGAGCATGTTGGCCGTGGCGATGAACAGCACCTTCGACAGGTCGAACGGCACCTCCAGGTAGTTGTCCTGGAAGCTGTAGTTCTGCTCCGGGTCGAGCACCTCGAGCAGCGCGCTCGACGGGTCGCCGCGGAAGTCCATGCCGACCTTGTCGATCTCGTCGAGCATGAACACCGGGTTCGCCGAACCCGCGGTCTTGATCGACTGGATGACACGACCCGGCAGGGCGCCGATGTACGTGCGCCGATGCCCACGGATCTCCGCCTCGTCGTGGATGCCGCCCAGGCTCATCCGGACGAACTTCCGGCCCATCGCCTTGGCGATGCTCTTGCCCAGGCTCGTCTTGCCGACGCCGGGCGGGCCGACGAACAGCAGGATCGGCGAGCGAATCTTCTCGGCGAGCTTGCGCACCGCCATGTATTCGAGGATGCGCTCCTTGGGCTTGTCCAGGCCGTAGTGGTCGTCGTTGAGGACCTTCTCGGCATCGGTCAGGTTCAGGTCGTCACTGGTGTACTCGCCCCACGGCAGGCTCACCAGCCAGTCGACGTAGGTGCGGATGACGCCCTGCTCCGGCGACGCGCTGGGGATGCGCGACAGGCGGTCGACTTCCTTGGTGGCCTTCTCCTTGACCTCCGCGGGCATGGCCGACTTCTCGACGCGCTCGCGCAGTTCGTTGGCCTCCGCCACGGCCGGGTCGTCCTCGCCGAGCTCCTTCTGGATGGCCTTCATCTGCTCGCGCAGGATGTATTCGCGCTGGGTCTTGTCCATCTCGGACTTGACCTCGGACTGGATGCGGCCTTTCAGCTCGAGGACTTCGATCTGCTTGGCCAGGAAGCCGCTCACCTTGCGCAGCCGCTCGGCGACGTCGATCGTCTCGAGCAACTCCTGGCGCAGATCGGTGTCCATGTCCGGGCTGTAGGCGACCATGTCGGCCAGCAGCCCGCCGTCGGTGATGTTCCGCGCCGCGACCGCCACCTCCGGCGGCACGCTGGCGCCCGAGCTGACGTACGACTCGATCTGCCCCTGGACCGATGCCATCAGGGCCTCGATCTCGAGTGTCTTGCCCTCGGCCAGATCCTCGACGACCTGGACGCGTGCCTCGAGGTGCGGCTCGGTCTGCAGCACGTCGAGCAGCCGGATGCGGCGCTGTCCCTGCACGATCGCGCGGATCGTGCCGTCCTGCAGGCGGATGACCTGGGCGATCTTGGCGAGCGTGCCGATCGGGTACAGCTCGTCGATGCTCTCGACCTCTTCGGTCTCGGCGCTGCGCTGGGTGATGAGCGCGACGGGCTGGTTGTTGCGCACTGCGCGATCGAGGGCCTTGACGCTGCGCTCGCGGCCGACCTGCAGCGGCACGATCATCTCCGGGAAGATGACGGTGTCGCGCAACGCCACCAGCGGCAGGACCTGGATCTGCTCGACGTCGCGCTCGGGCTCTTCGTTATTGTTGTCGCGGATCTCGGATGCCACTCTGCTGTCACATTTCCCTTCGGTCGGGGCGGTCGTCATCAACGCCCTCCTCGACGAATCGTTCGACATCGTCGGCATCGAACAGGTCGTAGACGCGGATCTTGCCCAGCGCTTCGAGCTGAAGGATCACCTTGACGCCCGCCAGGTTCACCCCCTGGCGTCGGGTCAGGAAGCGGATGATACGCACCCGCTGGATATCGGCCTCTGAGTAGAGACGCAGGTTGTTACGTCGCTGTGGACAGAGGAGGCCCTCCTCCTCGTAGATACGGAGCGTGCGTGGGTGCACGCTGGCGAGCTCCGCGGCAATGCTGATGAAGTAACGCGGCCTGTTCGGATCGCGCAGGGAGCTCATCTGCCCCCCGTTGCGCCGGTGCAGGCCGCGTGCCCCGCCGCGAGGCTCGTCACCGGTCCGCGCCGCCATCGGACTCGACCGGCGTGACGCTCTTCGTCGCGCCATCCGGCCGGATCTCGATCTGGCGCGGCTTGACCTCTTCGGCCTTCGGGATGGTGAGGGTCAGCAGCCCGTCCTGGAAGCTGGCGGTCGCGGCGTCGCCCTTGACGCGGACCGGGAGCTCGAGCTGACGGTTGAAGCTGCCGAAGCGACGCTCACGGTAGATGTAGTTGTCACGCTCCACCGACTCGTCGGCCTTCAGCTCGCCACGGATCTGGAGGCTCTGGCCGGTGATGGTGATGTTGACGTCATCGGCCTTCACGCCGGGGAGGGCCACCGTGACGACGAGGTCGTCAGGCGTCTCGCGCACGTCAAGGGCCGGGCTGAGTGCGCCCCGATCGCCCGTCAGCGTGCCGAGGCTGGCCGGGCTGACGACCGAATCCTCGAACAGCCGATCCATCGCCTGGCGAAGGGTCAGCATCTCGCGGAACGGGTCGAAGCGGGTGAGGTTTGCCATGGGTGCGTCCTCCTGCGAAAGAGGTGGTTGGTTAACTGTGGCGGCACCATAACCCTTGACAATGCCGTTGTCAAGAGAGTTGCCAGCGAGTCGGGTTGCGCGCGGCGAGTCTGCGGCTTCGGGCCGGCGCGTGGCGACGTCCGAAGCCTTGGCCTGTTGTCAGATCTCAAGGAGGCTGCGCTTAGGCGCGCTGGCCGCGATGCGAGTTGTCAGTTCGCCAGGGGGCTGCGCTTGAGGGCGCTTTGGGGCGGATCATGGCCCGATTGGGCTCGAGATGAGCCGGCGCGCGCGTTGCGGGTCCGCCTAAGCGCAGAGAGCTTGCGATTTGGTGCCTAACCGTCGGCAGCGACGGCGACGTGGTTCAGCGGCCTGCCGATGCGATCTGCCAGTGCCGCGCTCCGAGCTCCAGGCCGAAGGGCCCGCGCACCGGCGTGGCGACGAGGTCCAGGCGCAGGATCGTGTCGCGCGCGACCGGGACCAGCTCAGTGCCGTTGAAGACGAGGAGGACGCTCGTCGGGCGCTGGACGTACTCGACCGATTCGGCGACGGCGGTCGCGCGCGCATCGGTCTGGTCGGTCAGGCGCAGGCGAACGTCGTGCAGCAGGTTCGACGGCGCCGTGCGGCAGTCGGGGGTCAGCTCGCCGGAGCGGCAGGCGATGGCGAGGTCGTCGAGGGCGGACCCGGCGGCATCGGTCAGGCCGGGGGCGTCGCTGGTGAGGCTTGACGTCCACGCGGCTTCGCCCGACGCGAGCGAGGGCCATTCGCTGACGAACCGGTCGAGGACGCTGCCCGGCGACGCCCCGTCGGCGCCGATGAGCCAGAAGCCTGTGCCCCAGATCAGCAGCGGGATGGTCAGCCAGGCGATGGCGGCGGCCGGCGAACCGCGCGGCGTCGGCGGACGCGCAGCCTGCATCCGCTCGGCGCGGCGGAACGCGACGATCGCCTGGAATGCCCACAGGCCGATGAACAGCGTCCCGAGCAGGAACGGCACGAGATACCAGGTGGAGTCGGCGAAGGCGACGATGGTGTAGGCCACCACCGCCAGGCCGACGAGCTCCGCTACGAACCAGCCGATCGCCGCCGGACGGTCACCGAGGGCGAGCTCGCCGAGGCCCCACGCCAGGATCGAGCGTCGCAGGACCGCGCCGGGCGACGCGGTCACTCGCCGATGAGCAGGCCGCGGAGCTCGTCCTCGCGTTCGGCCGACGTCACGGCCAGCACCCGATCGCCGGCCCGCAGCCGCGTCTCGGGTCGGGTCGGTACGGCACGATCGTCGCGGATGACGACGGCCACGCTCGTCTCCGACGGCAGGTCGAGGGCGCGCAGCTCCTTGCCGATCACCGGCGAGTCGTCGGTCAGCTGGGCCTCGACGATCTGCAAGTCGCCGCCCTCGAGGTCCGCCAGGTGGAGCAGGTCGTGGATCGGGATCTCGTGCTCGATGACGCCGAGGATCGTGCGGGTCGGACTCACGGTGTCGTCGATGGCCAGCTGGCGGAACAGCTTCTCGTGCTTCGGGTTGTTGACCCGCGCAATGGCGCGCGGCACGTTGAAGCGCATCTTGGCCACCTGGCAGGCGGCGAGGTTCACCGCATCGTCGCCGGTGACCGCCGCCACGGCGTCGGCGCGCCCCATGCCCGCCTCGGCCTGGTAGCGCCCCTCGCAGCCGTCGTTGGCGACGACGATGCTGCCAAGCTCGTCGGCGATCTCGCGAGCCCGATGCGGATCCTCCTCGATGATCACCACCTCGTGCCCGGCGGCCAGCAGCTCACGGGTGAGGTAGAAGCCGACGGTGCCGCCGCCGATCACCACGACGTACATCGGTCAGGCGTCCTCCTCATCGAACGCGGTTGGGTCGCCCTCGAGCGCGGCTTCGGCCTCGGCCGCTGCCAGCGATCCGGGCGCCGGCGCGCCACGCAGGGGCTCGGCGGTCGGTTCCTCGACGAACTCGCTCGCGCCGGGGCCGTCGACCGCGGCGGTGACCAGCGCGTCCGAGAGCATGACGGTGCGGCAGATCGTCTCCATGCCGAGCGCCCGGTAGGCCTCCGCACGCAGCGGGTCGTTGATCTTGGCGATGACCCGCGGGATGCCGAAGGTGTGCTTGCCGAGCTGCGCCGCCAGCGCGTTGCGGTTGTCGCCCTCGGTCAGTGCCATGAGCACGTCGCTCAGCTCGGCGCCTGCCCCGCGCAGCACGTCCTCGTCGGTGCCGGTGCCACGCACCGTCACGCCGCCGAAGGTGGGTGGCAGCCGGTTGAAGGCCCGCGCGTCGTCGTCGACGACCGTGACCTTCTCGCCGCGCCGGTCGAGCTCGGCGGCGGTCCGCGCGCCGACGCGTCCGCAGCCGATGATCATCACCTTCATGGTGTCTGTGCCAGATCCTCCGTTTCGATGCGCAGGCACCAGACCGGTGCGGCCGAATTGCGCATCACATAGGGAACGGTGCGTCCGGCGTCCCACTGGCCGCCGAAGCGCTTCTTATAGCGTAGCCCCATCAGGATGAGATCGGCACGACGCTCGACGGCGTCATCCACGATCGCGGCGCCGGCGGCCCGTGCCTGGACGACGCCGGTCTCGACGCGGATCTGCTGCTCGACCAGGAAGCTCTCGCCGCGGCCGAGCACCTCGTCGGCGAAGGCGATCGCGGCCGCGTCCTCGTCGTCGAGCTGGCGGTCGAACGGCACCTCGATGACGTGCAGCAGGTTCGCCTCGCCCTCACTGCCGGCGAGCAGCGTGGCCGCGGCGCGGAGCGCCGTCTCGTCAGCCTCGGTGCCTCCCAGCGGCACGAGGATGCGCTCGTAGTGCAGCAGTGCCGGGCGCCTCTCGGGACGCCGACCGAAGATCATGGCTCGACTATCCTACGGCCCGCTCGAGCCGGATGGCACCTCGATCGTCCCGTCCACGATGAACTCGTCGCTCACCGTGTCGACCGCGGTCACCGGCAGCTTCCCGGTGGGCAGGGCCGCACGTTCGATGGCCAGGCACGCGGCGGGGTGCGTGGTCGAGGTGTCGCCGGCGCGCGGCGTCCGCTCCGAGGCGGCGATGTGGAGCGTCCCGTCCTCGAGCGTCAGCCCGTTCACGCCGAAGCCCCACTTGCCGGTGCGCTGACCCAGGTAGAGGCACAGCACGCCCTGCGTCGCGAAGTCCACCGCGGGCGCCTTGTCGATGAGCTTCGCGGCCGACGCCTCGTCGAACGCCGCCTCGACCGATGCGTCGTTGCGCTCGGCCGGCGTGCCGTCCAGCAGCCGGTAGCCGATGCCACCGGTTCCGGCCGTGCTCTGGCCGCTCGGTGCGACCGAGGCCGGGACTGATGGCGCTTGGGCCGGCGCGGCCGAGCAGGCGGCCAGCAGCAACGCCGAGGCCAGTGGCCAGAGCGCCCTCATCGGCCCCACGACAACCGCTCGATGAGCCGCGCCGGCAGGTCGACATCGCGCATCAGCCGCTGGGTCAGCTCGATGTCGTAGGCGACGCGACGGAAGACGGCGGTGTTGGCATCGGTGTCGAGCATGAGGTAGGAGCTCGCCGGGTTGCCGTCACGCGGCTGCCCGACGCTGCCCGGGTTGAGGAGCACGCGGTCCGCGTCGAGCGGCATCGGCTCGTCGGGGATGGCCGCCAGCGCCGTGCCGCGGCCGTCCCTGGTGGCGAACACGATCGGCAGGTGCGTGTGTCCGAACAGGCAGGCGGGCGTGTCGAACGCGTCGAGGTTGGCCATCGCGATCGAGGTGCTGGTGATGTACTCCCAGATCGGGTCGCGGGGCGAGCCGTGCACCGCGGTCAGCGGCTCCTCGCGGCGCACCTCGGGCAGGCTCGCCAGGTAGGCCTTTGCGTTCTCGTCGAGGACGGTGCTGGTCCAGCGGATGGCCGCCTCTGCCTCCGGGTTGAAGTCGCGGGTATCGACCGTCCCGATCGCGGCGCCGTCGTGGTTGCCGAGCACGCTTCGCGCGCCCATCTCCTGGAGGACGCGGATCACCTCGTTGGGCTGAGGGCCGTATCCCACGATGTCGCCGAGCACCCAGAGCTGGTCGTGCTCGGGCAGGTCGGCACGCACGGCGTCGAGCGCGGCGAGGTTGGAATGGATGTCCGACAGGACGGCAATGCGCATGGGCGCGCCGAGTATACCGATGCCGCCGCCGCACTCTCGGTCCCGGCAGTCCCGCTTGGCGGCGCCGTCGCACCCGGGGGCGGAGTGACCGATCCACCGGCCGGCGGCCGCGGCTCGGCGCAGCGTTGCGTGGTCGTTCCCGCCCAGCGGGCGTATCGGCCACGCAGCCAGGCTCGCAGGCCCTTCGTTGGCCCTTCGTTGGCCGATACCATCGGCACAGGGGACTAAGGGCCACCGAGCGGCTGGCTCGGGCCGTTTCTGGGTGGCTCCTTGGCCGATACGCCCGCCCAGCGGGATGGGCTCCCCGACATGTCCACCGCGGGCGTTGCTCGTTCCGCCAGCTGGAACAACCAGCGAAGGAGACCGGGTAAGGCCTGCGTTTTCTTGTCGAAGGCGGCTCTGCTACGCCGCTCGTCTCACACAGCGGGACGTCCGACGCCGACAGCGCGCGGAAGCCCCGCCGCTTCGTCGTTCGTTCCACCGGGCGAAACGACGGCGTTCGCCCTATCGGTCAGCCCAGCGGCCGGCGGCCGGGCTCGCCCGGTCGTCGCGGGAAGCGTGCCGCAGTCCGCGCGAACTTGGGAACCACCACGAAGGTGTGGCGCTCGACACCGGCAGCGACAATGCGCAGCGGCCCTGCCCCCAGCTGTCCGGAGGCGAGCCGACCGCGACGAACCTCCTCGTCGCCATCGGTCAGCGGTCCCTTCCAGGCGATCAGCTCCCCGCCGACGCGCAGCAGCGGCAGCGCGAGCTCCACCAGGACCGGCAGCGCCGCGCAGGCCCGCGCGGTGGCGACGTCGAAGCGCTCGCGGTAGCCCGGATCGCGGCCGAGCGCCTCGGCGCGCTGGACCAGCACGCTGACGTTGCGCAGCCCCAACGCGTCGACGAACGAGGACAACGCCGCGGCCTTCTTGGCGACCGACTCGACGAGCAGCCAGTCGGTCTCCGGCCGCGCGATGGCCAGCGGAATCCCCGGAACGCCGCCACCCGAGCCGAGGTCGACCGCACGCGCCGGCGACGCTGCGTCGAGCAACGGCAGCGCGGCGAGGGCGTCAAGGAGGTGGAGGCGGGCAACGGCATCGGGCTCGACCACCCGGGTGAGGTTGAGCCGCTCGTTCGCCGACAGCAGCAGCGCGACGTAGTGCTCAAGCGCATCGAGCGCTCCCGCCGGCAGGCTGAGCGCCAACGGGCCGAGGAGCTCGGAGAGGGACGCGCGAGCGGCCGCGGCCGCATCGGTCTGGGACAAGAAGAATGCTCCCTCGGCAGCCTTTCGGTCTTCCCGGGCGGGGACGGTTTTGGTGGCCGGCTTTCGCATCGGCCCCGTCGACACCCGGTTACCGTACTCGGCGGCCGGTGGAAGCAGGAGCGACACCGTAGCAGTGGGCACCGGGGGCGGCAAGGCAGTTATCCACGAAGTCACCGCCGAATCGACCGAATGTGGATAACTGCGTCGGCCTATACTCGAATCCGATGGCGACGGACCGGCGCGCAACGGCTAGGATCGAGGGCGCGTGGCGGCGAGTCTGAGTGACGGCTCGCCACCGCGGTTCGCTCACCAGAGCGAGGCGGAGCTGGCGAGAATCCTCGACTACTACGGTGTCGCGTGGCGATACGAACCGGTCACCTTCCCCATCTCCTGGAACGCCGCAGGCGCGGTCGTCGAGTCGTTCGCGCCCGATTTCTACCTTCCGGAGATCGACCTGTTCGTCGAGCTGACGACGCTCAAGCAGTCGCTGGTCCGCAAGAAGAACCGCAAGCTGCGCCACCTGCGCCAGCTGTATCCCGAGGTCCGCGTGAAGCTGTTCTACGCCCGTGATTTCAAGGCCCTGATGCTGAAGTACGGCCGCCTCTCCTTCCTGACCGATGTCGCCGCCGCCAACGGCAGCTCCGGCGCGGGTTCCCTGCTGGAGGCCGGCTGATGCATTCAGCACCGATCCGCACCATTCATGACGACGTCGAGGAGGTCCTCCTGTCAAGCGAGGTGCTCCAGGAGCGGGTGCGCGAGCTCGGCCGGCAGCTCTCCGCCGACTACGCCGGGCGCGACCCGGTGCTGGTCAGCGTGCTGAAGGGCTCGATCGTCTTCCTGGCGGACCTGATGCGCGCCATGGAGATCCCGCTGTCGCTCGACCTGATGGAGGTCTCTTCCTACGGCTCGGGCACCGAGACGAGCGGGCAGGTGCGCATCCTCAAGGACCTGTCGGCCTCGATCGAGGGGCGCGACGTGATCGTCGTCGAGGACATCATCGACACCGGGCTGACGCTGAACTACCTGCTGCGCTACCTCGCCGAGCGCAATCCCGCCTCACTGCGCATCTGCTGCCTCCTCGACAAGCCGGCGCGCCGCCTTGCCGAGATCGAGATCGACTACACCGGCTTCACCATTCCTGACCGATTCGTGATCGGCTACGGCCTCGACTACGACGAGCATTACCGCAACCTCCCGTACGTCGGCGTGCTGCGGCCGTCGGTCTACACGGACACCGCGCCCGAGGGCTGAGCGCATGGGCGACCGATCCGCCGGCCGCTTCCGCTTCCTGGTCCTGGTCGGCTCGCTGCTGATGATCGCTGCCGGCTTCCTGCCGTGGTGGCATGCCGGCGGCGAGTCGGTGAGCGGCGTTGCCGTTCCGGCCTCCTCGGGGATCGGGCTCGAGGGCCCGGGGCTGCTGATCTACGGCGCAGCGATCGCCGCGCTGGTGTTGCTCGACATCGGCTACATGCGCGGCCGATGGGGCTTCATCCTCGACGCGCCGTGGGTGTACCTGCTGCTGGGCCTCGTGGCCGGCGCGGCGCTCGGCTACCGCGCCTGGGAGCTGTGGTCGGTCGGCTACCTGCCGCTGCCGCAGCGCTCACCTGGCTTGGCCGTCGCGGCGGTCGGGATCGCGCTGGTGCTCTACGGAGCGGGAACCGGGTTCGGAACGCGCCGGGCGTAAGCGGTCGTTGCCGGTCTCTCCGGGTCCGCGCGGGCGTTGCGCGCACGGGTTTGCGCGTGGCGCAAGCGGCCCAGACTCAGTGCGAGCTGTGGCGCCAGGCGGTGGCCGCGTGCGTATCGGGCCAGCCGGTGCTGCCCACCGCGATGACGAGCCCGTCCTCCGCCGTCGCCGCCGCCATCCCGCCGCCCGAGAGGCTCGGCTCGTCCGGCTCCCGCGTCCAGGTGACACCGTCGGGCGACGTCCAGATCACCGCGCTGCCGTTCGAGGGGCTCGAGTTCCAGCCGACCGCGACGAGCCGGCCGCCAATCGCCGCGAGATCACTCATCTCCGCGTGCGGGGCGTAGGTGCTGTTGCTGTGCAGCGCCGGAGCGTCCGCCGCGCGCCGCCACTGCAGGCCGTCAGTCGACGTCCAGGCCACGGCGGCATCGCCCGCTGCTTTCGTGCCGACCGCGACCACGCGTCCTTCGACCGCGATCACCGACTGCATCAGCGAGTCGGCGAGGGCCGGTTGCGACGCGGATCGCTGCCACGATATGCCGTCTGCAGAGGTCCAGCTGACCGCCTGCAGGTCGTCGCTCCCCGGCGACCCGCGATGGCCGACCGCCACGAACCCGGCAGCCGTCGAGCTGAGCGCACGGACCCGTCCGTCGTCAAACGCCGGCGCATCGGGCACCCGTTCCCACGCCCGCCCATCGGTCGAGTGCCAGAACGCCGCGTGTGCCAAGCCGAACTGCGGACCGACGTAGCCGGCCGCCAGGAAGCCGTCGCCGTCTGCGACGACCGCCGTGGCGGCGCCGGGCTCCGCGCCGAGCTGTGCGGGCCGCCAATCCTCGGAGCCTCGCCTGCTCCATGCCGCCACACCGTCGGGGGTCGAGCCGACGATCACCGAGGTCGCCCCGTTGACGGCGACGGCATTCAGCGTCCGGCCCTCGGGATCCGGAAAGGCGGCCAATCTCCAGGAGGTGCCGTCGGTCGATGTCCAGACGAGTGCCGCATCGGTCTGCGAGCCGATCGCGACGAAGCCGTCAGCTGTCGCGGCGACGTCGCGCATCTCGGTGATGACCGTCGGATGGCACGGCGCGCAGTACCTGGGCGTCGAGCTCGGCTCGGCAGTCACCGCGGCGGGCTGCTCCACGGTGGCACGCGGCCATGCGCCGGCGGACGGACTGCGAACCGCGGCGCTCCCGCACGCGGTGAGCAGGATGGCGACGGATACCAGACCGACCGATCTACCTGCCCAATGGGTGGGTGGCGGGCTGCGGCGGCGTCCGAGAACCAGACGACCCACGGGACGCTGTGGCCTGGCGACCCCTCGTGGCTTCAGCGCGCGGGCGGCAGGACGAGCGGGCTGATGAACAGCCAGGCGAGGATGACGGCGATGAGGAGGCCGACCAGGATCAGCATCGGGCGCACGTCGGGACGGTAGTCTCGAGGGCCCCGGGGAGGCGGAGGCGGCTCCGCGGGCATCGGTCCGGGACAGACCTAGATCTCGCCGAGGTAGGCCTGCCGGACCTGCTCGTTGGCGGCGAGATTGGCTGCGGTGTCCGCCAGCAGGATGTTGCCGGTCTGGAGGACGTAGCCGCGGTGCGCGATCTTCAGTGCCTGCAGCGCGTTCTGCTCGACGAGGAGGATGGTCATGCCCTGGCTGTTGATCTCGCCGATGATCGAGAAGATTTGCTGCACCAGGATCGGCGCCAGGCCGAGCGACGGCTCGTCGAGGAGCAGCAGCTTCGGCCGGGCCATCAGCGCGCGACCGATCGCGAGCATCTGCTGCTCGCCTCCGGACAGCGTGCCGCCCCGCTGGTGCTGCCGCTCCTTGAGCCGCGGGAAAAGGTCCATCACCCGCGCCAGATCCTCGCGGATCTCTGGCGCCTTCCGGGTGAAGCCGCCCATCTGCAGGTTCTCGAGCACGGTCAGCCGCGGGAAGATGCGGCGCGCCTCGGGGGCATGGCCGATCCCGCGCGCCACCAGCCGGTACGCCTCCACGCCACCGATCTCCTCGCCATCGAAGCGGATCGTGCCCTTGCGTGGCTTCAGCAGGCCGCTGATCGTCTTGAGGGTCGTCGTCTTGCCCGCGCCGTTCGAGCCAATGAGGGTCACGATCTCGGCGCGACGCACCTCCAGGCTGATGCCCTTCAGCGCGTGGATATGGCCGTAGTAGGTGTTGACGTCCTCGAGCTGCAGGATGTCGTCGGCGTGGCCGTTGCCGGCCGATGCCGCGCGCTCGCTGGCCGCGCGCTCGCTGCCCGCGTGCTCGCTGCCCGCGTGCTCGCTGGCGGCGGTCCTGTCGGTCGTCACTCGGGCGCTCCCAGGTAGGCTTCGATGACCTTCGGGTTGCGGCGGACCTCCTCGGGCGTTCCCTCGGCGATCATCTCGCCGTGGTCGAGCACCGTGATCCGGTCGCTGATGCCCATCACCACGTGCATGTCGTGCTCGATGAGCAGGATCGCCACGCCGAGATCGCGACGCAGCCGGCCGATGAGCGCGGTCATCTGCGCGGTCTCATTGGGGTTCATGCCGGCGGTCGGCTCGTCGAGCAGCAGCAGCTTCGGGTCGTTGGCGAGGGCGCGAGCCAGCTCCAGCCGTCGCTGGTCGCCGTACGGCAGGTTGCGGGCGAGCTCCTCCTCGCGACCGCGAAGCCCCACCATCGCCATCAGCTCGCTTCCCCGCACCCGCGACTGCTCTTCCTCGCGAGCCTGGCGCTTCGAGGCGAGCAGCGCGTCGACCGGCGTCGACTCGAGCCTGAGGTGCATGCCGACCTGGACATTCTCGAGCGCGGTCATGTTCTGGAACAGCCTGATGTTCTGGAAGGTGCGACCGATGCCGGCGCGGACCATGTGGTGCGGCTGAGCGCTCTTGAAGATCCCGAAGCGCGCCAGGAAGACGCGATACCACGGCGGCCGGATGATCGCCAGGAGCAGCGACACGATCAGCACGCCGAGCGCCACCAGGATGCCGACCTCGAACCAGACCGCGCTGCCGGTGACGAGCTGCAGCAGCAGCCCGGCCACCAGGATGATCACCGACGGCGCGACCCAGATGATCGGCTCGGCCCAGGCCCGCTGCGGCGGACCGATGAGGGGGATGCCGTTGATGGCGATCGTCCCGCGGGTGGGCTCGAAGATGCCGGCCACGATGTTGAAGAAGGTCGTCTTGCCGGCGCCGTTCGGCCCGATCAGGCTGACGATGCCGCCGGCGGGGATCTTCAGGGCGACGTTGCGCAGCGCCGCGAGGCCACCGAACTGCATGCTGATGCCCTCGGCGTCGAGCACCGGGCCGCTCTCGATGGCGTCGGCGACTGCAGCGGTGTGCAGCACAGACTCGGCGGTCACAGCGTCGCCCCCGATTCCTCGGCAGGCGTGACCGCTTCCTCACCACCGGCCTCCGGCGTGTGCAGCTCACGTCGACGCCGGTTGCTCGGGAAGAAGCCTTCCGGCCGGAGCAGCATCATGCCGACCAGCGCCAGGCCGTAGAGCAGGAACTGGTACTGGATGAAGTCGATGTCGCTGATGATCGGCACGTGCACCGCATCGAAGAACTGGTTGAGGCCCTTGAGCAGCACGCTCTGGATCATGTACAGCACGAAGGCGCCGAGTGCCACGCCCCAGATGTTGCCCATGCCGCCCAGGACGACCATGGCGAGGACCGTGAACGACACCGTGAAGCCGAACTGGTCCGGCCCTGCGAAGGTGAGCTTCGACGCCGAGAAGACCCCGGCGAACCCGGCCGTCGAGGCCCCCAACGCGAAGGCGAGCAGCTTGGTGGTGACCGTGTTGATGCCGTTGCTGGCGGCGGCCAGCTCGTCCTCGCGGATCGCCATCCACGACCGTCCCAGCCGCGACTCCTGCAACCGGTAGATCAGGATCATGACGAAGGCGACCAGGACGAGCATGACGAGGTAGAACGGCAGAATCTCGATCGTCGAGAACCGGTAGCCGAACAGGCTCGGCGGATCGAGGCTGCTGATGCCGTTCGTGCCGCGGGTATACGTGTCGGAGTTCTTGAACACGATCGGCACGATCTCGCCGAAGCCGAGGGTCACGATGGCGAGGTAGTCGCCGCGCAGTCGCAGGGTTGGCGCGCCGAGCAGAACGCCGAAGATCGCGGCGGTGACGGCGCCGACGATCAGCATCGGCCAGAACGGGATGTGCACCCCGGTGAACGACGAGGCCCCGAAGGCGAAGGTGTACGAGCCGATGGCGAAGAACGCGGCGTAACCGAGGTCGAGCAGGCCGGACAGCCCGACCACGATGTTCAGGCCGAGCGCCAGCAGGATGTAGATGCCCGCCAGGGTGAAGCTGTTGAGCCAGGCGCTCTGCGCCTGGAAGGTGCTGAACGGCGGAACCAGCACGATCAGCCACAGCGCGACGCCGACCAACGCCATGCCGACCACGATCGACAGTGACCGATGCCTCCCAAGGAAGTCGGTCACTCCGGCGAGCGGCGACCGGCGACCGCCGGCAGCCTGGTCGTCGCGGCTCACGTCGTCGTCGATCGTCATGCGCGTTCGGTCGTCGGTTGGCCGAGCAGGCCGGAGGGCCGGAAGACGAGGACCAGGATCAGCACCGCGAAGACGAGGGCCTCGGACCAGCGGAACAGGCCGAACTGGGCCGAGTACACCTCCACGAAGCCGATGAAGAAGCCGCCCAACGCAGCGCCGGTGGTGTTGCCGATGCCACCCAGCACCGCAGCGGTGAACGCCTTCAGGCCCGCGGTGAATCCCATGTTGAACTGCACCTGGCCGAAGTGCAGGGCGGAGACGAAGCCGGCCGCACCGGCGAGCGCCGAGCCGATGAAGAACGTGATGGCAATGGTGCGGTTGATGTTCACGCCCATCAGTTGCGCTGCCTCGCGGTCCTGGGCCGTGGAGCGCATGGCACGTCCCAGCCGCGTGCGGCCGACGAAGGCCTGCAGGGCGAAGATCAGGAACAGCGTCAGCAGGAAGATGAAGAGGCTGCGATACGAGATCGAGGCGCCCAGGAGGTCGAATCGGGCGTCATTGCCGAAGATCTGCGGGCTGCGCTTCGGCGAGGAGCCGAAGATGACCTGGATGATGTTCTGGAGAATGAACGAGACGCCGATCGCGGTGAGCAGCGGCGCCAGGCGCGGTGCATTCCGCAGTGGGCGGTAGGCGAATCGCTCGATGACGACGCCCACGATGCCCATGGCCACCATCACGATCGCGAAGATCAGGATGAGCACGCCGGCCAGCAGAATCGGGTCGTTGATCTCGCCGTGCATCGACAGCGGGACGGTCAGCAGCCAGAAGGCCGTGAACGCGCCGACCATGAAGACGTCGCCATGGGCGAAGTTGATGAGCTCGATGATCCCGTAGACCATCGTGTAGCCCAGCGCGATGAGCGCGTAGATCGAGCCGATCGTCAGCGCGTTGAAGAACTGTTGGGTGAAGACCGAAAGATCCACCTACGGCTCATCTCCTGCTCGCGGCTGGAATGAAAGGGGGCCGGAACGGTCCGTTCCGGCCCCCATCCGACAGGGCGTATCCCTGTTACTTGGTCAGGTCGATCTGCTTGTCGAAGACCCAGTCGCCCGCCGACGTATCAGCCTTGTACATCGAGATGATCTTCTGGCTGGTGTCGCCGTTCTCGTCGAACTTGATCGGGCCGAGGACGGTGTCGAACGTGTTGGCGCTGTCGGTCACGTACGCTCGGACCGCCTCACGCAGCGCCGCCATGTCCGAAGCCTTGGCCGCGGACTCGGCGATCGCCTTGAGGATGATCTGGGTGCACGCGTAGGCCGGAGCGCTGTAGGCGCCCGGATCCTCGTTGTACTCGTCCTTGTACTTCTTGGCGAAGCCTTCAGGATCCGGAATGTCGTGGATCGCCGCGACACTGCCGAACGAGTTGGCGGCGTTGTCGCCTGCCAGGTTCATGAAGCTGCCGTCGGTCTTGGCGCCGCCATCGACGATGCCATCACCGCCGATGTACGGCAGGTCGCCCATGCCGACGTCGGCCATCTGGTTGCGGAGCTTCGCGCCACCGGTCGTCGTGACGCCGCCGTACATGACCGAGTCGGGGTTCTGGCCCTTGGCCGCGGTCAGCACGCTGGTGTAGTCAGCGGAGCCGTCCGAGTTCGGGACGCCCTGGCGACCCGTGACCGTGCCGCCGAGCTCCTTGAACTTCTTCTCGAACTCGTCCGCCAGGCCCTTGCCGTAGGTCTCGGTGTCATCGACGATGAACACCGCCTTCTTGCCGAGCGTGTCATGCAGGTACACGGCGAGCGCCGGGCCCTGGAAGTCGTCGGTGGCGGCGGTGCGAACGTAGCTCACCTTGTTGTCGCCGCGCAGCAGCTTGCCGCTGGCGTCGGGCTTGGTGAGGCTCGGGTTCGTGTTCGCCGGGCTGCACTGCAGCAGGCCGGCGGCGGATGTCACCGGAATCTCGGCGGCCCCGACGTTCGAGTTGTACGGGCCGACCATGCCGACCACGCTCGAGTCGCTGACCAGCTGCTGGACGTTGGTCGCGCCCTGGTCAGGGTTGTGGACGCCGTTGACCGCGTCGTCCTTGACGCTGACGGTCACCTGGTAGCCACCCACGCCACCGTTGGCGTTGGCCTCCTTGACGGCCAGCTGAATGCCCTTCAGCGTCGGTTCGCCATTCGGGGCCTCGCCGCCGGAGAGCGGAAGGTCGACACCGATGGTGACCGACTTGCCACCGCCGCTGGCGGGGTTGCTGCTGGTGTTTCCGCCACCCTGGCAGGCCGCCAGGATGATGGCCGCCATGGCCAGGGGTGCGGCCAGCCGCACATGTCTCTGCATCCGGTCTCTCCTCCAGGAATGCTCGGAGGGCGCGCGTGGGCGCTGCCCGTATCTAAGGTGGGCCGCATGATATGCGTGCCCCCGTCCGCTGCGCAAGCATTTTTCGCCTGCGTATCCACCTAGCCGCTCGGCGGTCATTTGGTTCAGGCCGATGCAAACGCTCGCCTGCCCACCGGGCGGGCCCCCGCGCGGTCGATCGGTCCGTGCTATCCTTCCACGGGTACGTCATGCAGCCCCGCGCTGCGTTTCGCTCCCGAGAGGCCACGTTGGAGTACCACGTCCGCGCCGCACGCCTCACCGATGTCGAACCGGCAATCCGGATCCTGTTGCAGGACGAGGCGGTCGACGACGAGACCTGGCGCGACGACTCCGATCGGTTGAGAAGCCTGCTCTTCGTCCCGTCAGCCACGGTCGTGGTTGCCGAGGCGGAGCGCCGTGTGATCGGCCTGGGGGTCCTCTCGATTCGTCCATCGGTTCGCTCGGGGCCGTTCGTCGGCGTGATCGACGAGCTGGCCACTGCATCGGTCGATGTGGATGGAAACGCCGCGGGAACGGCTGACGCCGCGCGTCGGGTGAGCATCGGGAGCTCGATCCTCGAGCACCTGGTCACCTCGGCGCGGAACAAGGGTTGTACGCGCGTGGAGGTCACCGATCCCCTCGCATCCGCTGAACCGTCGCTCCTGAAGCAGGCCGGGTTCGCGAAGCGAGGAGTGCTGCAGAGCCGCGCCATCGGTTGAGTCGATGGCGCGCCGGGCCGGGACGCCAGGCGCACAGCCGCAGATTTCACATCACAGGAGAAAGCTCACTTGAGCAAGAACGTGGCGATCTTCATTGACGTCGCCAACCTCTATTACTCCGCCCGCGGGCAGGATGTCGACGTCGACTACGTTGCCCTGCTGAAGGCGGCAACCAAGGGCCGCGATCTCATTCGCGCCTATGCCTACTCGGGCCTCGATCCCGAGAACGAGAACCAGCGGAAGTTCATCGACTTCCTCACCAAGAACGGCTACAAGGTCGTTCATAAGGACATTCGCAAGTTCGGCGACGGGCGGGTCAAGGCGAACCTCGACATCGAGCTGGTCGTCGACCTGTTCCGGCTGCAGGACCGCATGGACATCGCGGTCATCGTCTCCGGCGACGGCGACTTCGCCCCCGCCATCCGTGCGCTGCAGGACGTCGGCGTCCGATGCGAGGTGATCAGCTTCCGGCCGAACACGAGCTCGGACCTGCTGGCGGTCGCAGACGAGTTCACCGACATCATGAAGATCGCCTCGATCAGCCGCGAGAAGGCAGCCAAGGGGATGAGCGCGCCGCCGATGCCCGCCAAGGAGGTCGAGCCGGAGTTCGGCTTCCGCGACGCCTCGCCGGCGGTTGCGGCCGCGGCGCTGGCCGCGATCCGTGGTGGCGGTGAAGGTTCGCGCGGACGCGGTGGGCGGGGACGCACCACGCGCCGCCGCGAGCAGCCGGCTGCCGCCGAGGAGGCCGCGGTGGCCGCGGCGCCGACGGCGGAGAGCCACGCTGCCGAGGCGCACCAGGAGAACGGCCATGAGAACGGTCATGAGAACGGTGAGCACCGACGCCGGCGCCGGCGGGGCGGGCGCGGTCGTGGGCGTCGCGGCCATGCCGAGGCCGACGTTGCGGCGAGCGCGCCGACGACCGACTCCGACGGCGTCGCCTGGGAAGAGTTCGACGACCTGAGCCAGCTCGGCGACCTCGAAGAGGATCGCGCCTACACCTTCGAAGAGGCCGATGCCGACACGCTCGCCGAGCTCGGCCTGCTCGACGAGCCGCCGACCGCGGCGGCGGCAGAGGAGCCGGCAGGCGAGAAGCCGGCCCGCCGCACCCGTGCGCGCAAGCCGAAGGCCGAGGAGGCGTCCGCAGCTGAAGCGCCGGCTGCCGAGGCTGCAACCGAGGTCGAGGCCGAGAAGCCGAAGCGCACACGCGGCCGCAAGGCGCCTGACGAGTCGGCGACGGCTACCGAGTCGGCGGCTACCGAGGACAAGCCGGCGCGGCGCACGCGTGCCCGCAAGGTGACGAGCGAGGCCGCTCCCGCCGAGGAGAAGCCGAAGCGCAGCCGCGCCCGGAAGTCCAAGACCGACGAGACGGCGGAGCCGCCGTCCGGCGACGCGCCGGCCGACGGCGAGCCGCAGGGCATCTGGGGTCGGTTCCGCTCCGCGCGCAAGTAGTCGTCAGCCCTGGCGGGCGGTTTCCCAGCCAGCGGGCGTATCGGCCACGCAGCCAGGCTGCCTAGCCGCTCGAGTGCCTCTATTTGGCCCGATGCTCCCGCTGCGTGGGACAGATGGCCAGTGAGCGCTGTCCATCGTCGCCTTGTCGATGGCGCTCGTTAGCCGATACGCCCGCTCACCGGGAACGCGGCGGGCAACTGACGGATGCGCCGGGACGAGGCGCCTAGAGCGTCTCGTCGGCCTCGCGCGGCGTCGGAAGGTCGACGTCGCCGGGAAGCGCCGTCTCGGCGGGGAGTGGCTCCCCGGGCAGCACGGCCGAGGTGGCGGTCGACTCACCCATCTCCATCTCACCGATCGTTACATTGCCGTTGCGCGGCTCGCGCTCGAAGAGCGGGACCCATTCCGGCGCGTTCTCCGCGGCGGAGCGCGCCTTCTCGGCGAGATCGTCGCGCATCTCGCGGCCCGGCTTCGGGGCGGTGAGCAGAGCGACCGCGGCACCGGCCACGGCGCCGATGATCAGGCCCAGGAAGAACGAGCCCCAGTGGCGCTGCTCGCGGCGCTTCAGGTTGAGGCGCACGGCGGCGGCATCGACGAGCTCACGGCCGGCCGGCACGGCCGCACCCGCGGCGCCGACGGCGACGGCGCGCCGCTTCCACAGGTCGCGAAGCTGTGGCTGCACGTCCTTCTTCCAGGTGCGACGGCTCCACTTCGTCGCGTCGCGGCGCATCGGTGCGGAGTCGCGCCAGGCCTGCTGGGCGCGCTCGGCTGCGCTCTCGGTCGCATCGGTCAGGGCGGCAGCGATCTCCTTGCCGCGCTGAGCGATCGTGTCGGTCACGTCCGCCTCGAGCACCTTGTCGACGATCGACCTGACGCCCGCGGAGAGATCTTCGGCCGCTCTGGCGGTTCCGCTGGCCATGGCTTACCTCCTTGAGACTCGGGCACTGATCGGGTGCACGAAGTATGCCACCGGCAGGTCGATATCGCCCTGGTGCGGACCTTCCAACCGGGCAGCGGCGGATGACCCGC
This sequence comes from Candidatus Limnocylindria bacterium, assembly GCA_035708065.1. Taxonomy (GTDB): domain Bacteria; phylum Chloroflexota; class Limnocylindria; order QHBO01; family QHBO01; genus JAICUY01. The sequence continues at coordinate 23,340 of DASSTC010000040.1, forward strand.
CGTCGCCTCCTATACTCGGCCGCGTGATCGACATGGACGTCCAGCCCGGCTTCCTGGGGCTCGGTCAGGACACGGCACGCACCATCGCGCGGCGATCGGCGCGGACCGGCCGGCTGCATCGCACGCTGCTGATCCACGGACCGGCGGGCGCCGGCAAGACGACGTTCGTCGACGACCTGCTCGCCCTGCTCTTCTGCACCGATGCCGACGTCGCGCGACGGCCCTGCAACGCCTGCCGGGGATGCCGGCTGGCGCGATCGCACGCGCATCCGGACCTGGTCATCGGGTCGCCGGAGCGCTGGCGGGAAGAGAAGTCCACCGGCGAGAGCATCGTCGCGGCTGCGCGGCGCTGGCTGCTGGCGAGTGCCGGCGCACCGGTCGCGGGCGATCGTCGCGTGGTCGTCATCGAGCATGTCGACCTGGCGGGCGAGGCCGTGCAGAACGTGTTGCTCAAGTCGCTCGAGGAGCCGGGCGAGCGCCAGATGTTCGTCCTCGTGGCCGACGAGCCCGGTCGGCTGCTGCCCACCATTCGCTCGCGCGCGCAGCCGATGCGCATCGGTGCGGTGCCACGGCCCGAGCTGGTCGCCTGGCTCATGGATCGCGAGCGCCTGCCCGCCGACCAGGCCGATGCACTGGCGCGGATCGCCGGTGGTCTCGCCGGCCGCGCCATCGGATTCGCGCGGACACCCGAGCTCGTCGATTGGCGACGCCGGACGCAGCAGGAGCTGCTCGACCTGCTCGAGCGCGGGACGGCCGACCGCTTCGCCTCGATCCGTGACCTGCTCGACGCCGCGTCGCGCGTCACGGCCGCCGCGCCGCTCGCCGACGACGAGGTGCTCTCCAGCGCCGCGCAGCGCGGCGCGGCGGTCCTGGTCGTCGACGCGTGGCTCGACCTGGGGCGCGACCTGCTGATGGCCCGCGCCGGGCGGGCCGACGTCGCGCCGTCGACGGAGCTCCTGACGGGACTGGAGCGCGCCGCGAAGCGCATCGGTCAGGGGGAGCTGTTGCGGTGCATGGCGAAGCTGGAACGGATCCGCGAGGGGCTGCTGCAGAACGCCGCACCGAAGCTGGCCATGGAGGTGGCCATGCTCGCCTGGCCATCGGTCCATGGCTGAGTTCGAGCGCCTGCTGGCGCTGGT
>DASSTC010000041.1:0-13712 GCA_035708065.1 Candidatus Limnocylindria bacterium
GGGCCCGGCCGACGTAGCGGCCATGCGCGCCATCAAGCGTGCCCTCGACCCGCGCGGGATCCTCAACCCGGGCGTGATCCTGCCCGAGGGATAGCTAGGAGGCTTCGCTGCCTCGGCGGGGCCTCGCGTAGCGCAGCGGCAACTCGGGGAGCGGCCTCGGATCGGGATCCGGCTCGCAATCGCCGGACAGCGTGGAGCATCGGTACGTCCAGCGCGGGCCTTCCTCGGCGATGGCGGCGAGGGCGTCGGCCGCCCGGTCGACGTCTTCGCGGGTGGTGCCCAGGCCGAAGCTCATCCGTGCGGCACCGGGCAGGTGCGGATGCTCGCCGCGCCTGGTGGCGTCGATCAGCGAGTCGGCCTCCGGGCGGTCGACGTGGAGCAGCTCGATCATCAGCGGGTGCGCGCAGAAGCAGCCGTGCCGTACGCCGATCCCGTGCTCGGCCGACAGGATCGCCGCGAGCTCGTCGTACCCGTACCCGTCCAGGTTGAAGGTGAACAGCCCGACGCGCGGGTGATCGGCGTTCCAGATGCGGTAGTGCTGCCAGCCGCGGATGGCGTTGAACCGGTCACGCGCGTAGCGCCACAGCTCGTGCTCCTGGTCGGCCAGGCGCTGCATCCCCGCGGCGGCCAGCGTGTCGCAGGCGACGCCGAGTGCCACCGCGCCGACCACGTTCGGCGAGCCTGCCTCCTGGCGGTCGGGCATCTCCGCCCAGACGACCTCGTCGACCGTCACCAGCTTCACCGCGCCGCCACCGCGCAGGAACGGCTCGCCGGCATCCAGCCAGTCCGGCGGACCGATGAGCACGCCGGCCCCGTACGGGGCGTACAGCTTGTGCCCGGACATCGCCAGGTAGTCGACCCCGAGCGCCTGCATGTCGATCGGCGCATGCGGCGCCAGCTGCGCGGCATCCAGCAGCACACGCGCGCCATACCGATGCGCCAGGGCCGTCACCGCCTCGATCGGCACGATCTCGCCGGTCACGTTCGAGGCGCCGGTGATCGCCACGAGCGTGGCCTCGGCACTGCCGTCGTTGAGCGCCTCTTCCAGCCGGCCGAGCAGCTCCTCGGGCGACGCGGCGATCGGCAGGAAGACCGACGCGCACCGCTTCCAGGGCAGCAGGTTGGCGTGATGCTCGCCGGCGAAGCCGATGATCCGCGTCGTCTCGGGCAACGTCGATGCCATGAGGTTGATCGAATCGGTCGTGTTTCTGGTGAACACGATGCTGTCGTCGGTCCGCGCGTTGAAGAAGGCGCGAACGGCCTCGCGGGCGCCCTCGTACGCGGCGGTCGCCGCGCGCGACTTGAACCCGGCGCCGCGGTGCACGCTGCTGTACCAGGGCATGAACTCCGCGACGGCGTCGGCGACCGTCTGCAGCGCCGGCGCGCTGGCCGCGTAGTCGAGGTTGACGTAGCGCACCGTCTCGCCGGTGACGAGCGGCACCTGCGCGTCCTGCCCGACCAGGCGGAGGCTCTCGGCCTGCATGCGCGCATCGTACGTCACGCTGTCACCCGTCCGGGGCTGGTGCCTCGTCCCACAGCCCGCGCCACGGACCGGTGAGCACGTCGAGGTCGTTCGGGTCGATGAGATCCGCGACGACCGTAGCGCCCACGGCATCCAGGACCATGGGGGCGGCGCGAGCCGCAGCTTCGGCCGGCGTGATGTCACGGCCGTAGCCGGCGATCAGGGGGCCGCCGGCGAACCAGTCGTTGAGCCATGCCTCGACTTCCCGCTGGGCGGCGCCCAGCTCGCGCTGCCGGCCGCCGTCGATCGCCGCCTGGCGCATCGTCAGGCGCGCGCGTCGGCGGTCCGGGGCATCGGCGTCGAACGTGGCCAGGAACATGGCCATCTCGTGCGTGACATGCTCCACTCGTTCGAGGAGCTCGTCGACCTGGAGCTGGTTCGGTCCGAACTCGTTGTGCATCGGTCTGGCTCCTAGGGCACGAGGATGATCTTGAGGCCTGCCAGGATCAGCACCAGGCCGAGGGCTCGCCGTACGCCCTGCGGCGTGAGGCGCCGCGCGCCGAGCTCGGCCCCGATCATCCCACCGCCCGCCACGGCGAGCAGCCACAGTGGCAGCCCGGCGGGCAGCGCCGTCACGCCCAACGTGCCGATGTTCCCCGCCAGCCCGCTGATCGAGTTCGCCAGGATGAATGCGGCCGAGGTGCCGGCGGCGTATCGGACTCCGGCCCAGCCGAGCATGACCATCAGCGGCGTCAGGAAGATGCCGCCGCCGGTTCCGGTCAGGCCGGCGAGCAGGCCGAGCACCACGCCGGCGACGAGCGCCTGCCACCAGGCCGCCCGGGGCGCGAACTCGTCACTGGCGCGCGAGGCGACCGCCAGGAAGCGGAACCCTGCCCACAGCAGGACGAGCCCGACCAGCGGTCGGTAGATCTCGCCGGGCAGCTGCACCGCTCCGCCGACGAACGCTGCCGGCACCGAGCCGACCAGGAACGGCAGCAGCGCCCTCGGCTTGACGAAACCGGCACGGGCGAACCGCGCCGTGACCAGCGTCGCAACGAGGATGTTCAGCACCAGCGCGGTCGGCTTCATGACCGCCGGGTTGATCCCGACGAGCGCCATCGCCGCCAGATAGGCCGATGCGCCGGCATGCCCCACCGATCCGTAGAGGATCGCGGCCGCCGCGAACAGCAGGGCAAGGAGCAGGGAGATGGGCTCAAGCATGCGTGGCACGATTCTGACGTGCCGCCGAGGACTCAGGCGGCGCACGACGTAACGCTTCCGCCGGGACCCCGTATGCGACTCGGGGCCGGTTTGACGACGCAGTTCGAGCGTTAACGGTTCGTGTGGCGGACCGTAACGTCGCGATGGCATGCTGTACCGCCGCGCGTCAGAGATACCGGGTGCGGTGGGCGTCGATAGCCCATGCGCCGGTGCGCGGGGCGGCCCGGTCCGATGACATTGGCCCATCGGCGACGAGGCTCGGCTTCGGCGGCCCGCTCCCCCGGAGGCGGCGAAGTTGTCCGTTCGATGGCCCGGCGCGACTGTCGGTTCTAGAGCTCCCGAGACGCCCGGATGAAGAGCGACCCCATGACCCGTGCGACCGTCGGAAAGGCGTGGATCGTGTCGCCCAGGACGTCGATCGGCGTCTCGGCCTTCACCGCCAGCACCGCCTCGTGGACCGTCTCGGACACGCCCGGCCCGGCGAGAAACGCCCCGAGCAGCGTCCGGCGGGCGCGATCGACCACGATCGTGACGTGCCCTTCGCTCTCCGAGACGTAGCCCTTGGCCGCCGTCGCCAGGTCCGCCGTCAGCTCCACGGCGTTCAGCCCACGTTCCCGCGCCTCCTCGAGCAGCAGACCCACCGATGCGGTCTCCGGGTCGGTGTACGTCGCGCGCGGGATCGCGCGCAGGTCCGGCACGACGTCCTCGCCAAGCGCCAGGCGCGCCGCCATCTCGCCCTCGTAATGTGCGAGGTGGGTGTGCAGCTCCGGGCCGGCGATGTCGCCGGCGACCCATACCCCGTCGGCGATCTTCAGGTTTTCGTTGCGCACCTGCCCGCCGTCCACCGCCACGCCGATCGACCCCAGGTCGAGGTCGGCCAGCGGGACCTCCCGGCCGATCGCCACCAGGATGGCGTGCGCATCCAGCGTCGAGCCGTCGTCGAGCACGACCCGGGCGGCGCCACGGTCACCGCGTTCGGCGCGGACCGCCCGACGGCCGAGACACAGCCGCACGCCGTCGCGTTCGAGCGTCTTGGCCAGCAGCTCCGAGCTGCGCGGATGGTCGCGGTCGTTGATCCGGTCACGCGGGTGCACGATCGTCGTCGGCACGCCGTAGCGCGCGAACACCTGTGACAGCTCCACGCCGGTCGGGCCGGCGCCCAGGATGAGCAGGCTCTCCGGCAGGTCGCGCGTGCCGGTTGCCTCGCGGTTCGTCCACGGGCCCACCTCGGCAAGGCCCGGCAGGTCCGGCATGCGACCGTGCGAGCCGACGGCGAGCACGACGGCATCGGCTTCGAGCTCGCGCGCGCCATCATCGGTCGCCACCGTGAGCCGATGCGGACCGGCGAAGCGCGCGGTTCCCCGGATGACCGTCGCGCCCGCATCGGTCAATGCGCGAACGTGGCTCGAGTCGTCGGGCCAGTCCGTCCGCTCGCGGTTGATCATCCAGTCGCGGAAGTCGCTGGCCTTCGGCCAGGGGTAGTCGCCTCCGGCGTGATGGACCGATGCGGCATGCAGCAATGCCTTCGACGGCATGCATGCCCAGAACGGACACGACCCGCCGAACAGCTCGCGGTCGACGACGGCGACCGAGGCGTCACGGCTGCGCGCGTACTGCGCCGCCGCCTCGCCGGCGGCACCGGCGCCGACGACCACGATCTGATAGCGCTCCACGCCCGCCATCATGCCGGCGCGGTCAAGGTGCCGTGGGGCGTCGGGCGTAGGGCGTCAGGCTTCAGGCGTCGAGCGTGGGGCGTCAGGCGTCAGGCCGCGTCGTGCTCGTCCCAGTGGTCGCCGTGCTTGGCGTGCCAGTGGCCGTCATGCTCGTAGTCGTCGTGCCCCTCGTGCCGCCTCGTTTCGTGGCCGCAGCCCAGGTTGTGCACGTGGCCGTGCTCGCCCTCGTGTCTCGTGCAGGGCTGGTTCGCCGTCTGGTCCATGTCGCTCTCCTCGTCGTTCTGGTGCAACCGGATGAGCAGAGCCGATGCCACGGCAAGCGCCCGGTATTTCGGTCAACCGCTCACGGATGTATCGCGGGTTGGGACGAGTGACAAGTGACCGCGATTCGGCGGGCTTCCTGGCGTCAGACGTGCCGCTGGCTGAAGCCGATCCCGCCGAGCGGGCGTATCGGCCAATGAGCCACTCAGCAGCGGCCGGAGCCAGCCGTTCGACGGCCGTTTGTCCCGCCTGCTGAGCGTATCGGCCAACGAAGGGCGCGCGAACGCCCCACCAGCTTGGATGCCTGGCCGATATGCCCGCTGGGCGGGAACGCGGCGAAAGCAACAGGCCCTGCGTCAGGCAGGGGACGTCGGCAGGACCGGCACGCCGCCCAGCCACACGTGCCGCGGCCTGCGCTGCGAATGGACAAACCCAGCGCGAGGCACCGTTCGCGTGGAGAACGGCCGATCCATCGGTCCCGCTGAGCGGGCGTATCGGCCACGAAGCCACCCGAGAGCGGCCTGAGCCAGCCGCTCGATGGCCGCATGCCCCTCCTGGCTGACTGTATCGGCCAACGAACGGCGTACCAAGGCCCCGCCAGCCTGGCTGCGTGGCCGATACGCCCACTGGGTGGGAAAACGGTCGCGCGGGGTTCAAGCCGCGACGGGCAGGACCGAGACGCCGCCGACCCAGACCTGGTGCGGCCGGACGTCGCCGAGGTGCAGGGCGAACGCACCCTCGTGCTCGGCGTCCCAGGCAACGATGTCCGCGGAGAGGCCCGGCCGGATCTCGCCACAGCGGTCGCTGAGCGCGAGCGATGCCGCGCCACCGGCCGTGGCGGCCGTGACCGCCTCGTCGACGGTCATGTCCAGCACTGTCGCGCCGAGACCGATGACCAGCGGAATCGAGCACGACCCGAACGTTCCGGCGTTCGCGTCGCTGGCCAGGGCGACGGTGACGCCGGCGTCGAGCAGCGCCCGCGCCGGTGGCAACGCGTCCCGCATGACCAGCGCGGGGCCGGGGAGCAGCGTCGCGACCGTGGACGAGCCGGCGAGCGCGGCAACGCCGGATGCGTCGAGCTGCTCGAGATGGTCGACCGAGGTCACCCCCAGCCGAACGGCCATCTCGACCGCACCCGTGCGCGCCAGCTGCTCAGCATGCATCCGCAGCTTCAGACCGGCGTCCAACGCCGCGCGCAGGATCCGCTCGGCGTGGTCGACGGTGAAGAAGCCGCGGTCGCAGAACACGTCGCAGAAATCGGCCTCGCCGGCGACCGCCGGCAGCATCTCCCCGACGATCAGGTCGACGTACTGGTCAATGGTCGTTCCCGGTGGGACGGCGTGGGCCCCAAGGAAGGTGCGCACCACGCGCATCCGCACGCGTGACGCGGCCTCGCCGATGAGCCGCAGCGCGCGCAGCTCCTCGGCGGTCGACAGCCCGTAGCCCGACTTGCACTCGATCGTGGTCGTGCCGCCGGCCAGTGCACCGCGCAGCCGCCCCTCGACCAGCGCAAGCAGCTCCTCGTCGGAGGCGGCCCGCGTGACGCGCACGGTGCGCAGGATGCCGCCGCCGTCGTATCGGGCACCGGCGAGGCGCGCGGCGGCCTCGTCCGAGCGGTCGCCGGCGTAGACCGGGTGGGTGTGCGCGTCGACCAGTCCGGGCGTCACCAGTGCACTGCCGAGGTCGACGACCGCATCGGTCGTCGGGGCATCGGACGGATCGCCGACCCAGGCGATCGTACCGTCGCGGACCTGCACCGCCCACGGCGAACGCACGGATCGCCCCGTATGCAGGCGGCCCGTGCCGGTCAGCAGCAACGGGTCGGGAGGCATCGGTCTGTCAGGTCGTGCGGGTGATCAGGCGATAGACGAGGACCACCAGCGCGATCACCAACAGGATGTGGATGAAGAACCCGGCGATGTGCAGCAGGATGCCGAACAGCCAGATCGCGAGCAGGATGACGATGATCGTCCAGAGCATCGGGCCACCTCCTTGGGCGGACAGGATGCAGGATCGCGGCCTCGGCCATCAGGCGGTCTCAGCACCGGTGACCGAGCGCTGGTCTCCGGGCAGTCGCAGCGTGGCCAGCACCAGCCCCGCCAGGATCAGCGCAGCACCGATGAGCTGTACCGCGGAGGGTGCCTCCTGAAGCAGGAGCATCGCCAGGAAGACGCTCGCCACCGGCTGCAGCGTCAGCACGACGCTCGTCAGCGCGGCCGGCACGCGCGGCAGCGAGACGCTGATCAGCAGCCAGCCGACGACCTGGGCGGAAAGGGCGAGGAGCACCAGCCACAGGTGCGCCGGCCAGGCCGGCACGAGATCCACCTCGCCGAGCGGCAGGCCGATGAGCAGCGACGCGACCGCCCCGACCGCCGTCGCGTCGAACAGCGGCCCGGCGGGACGGCGCAGGTCGGCGTTGCCGCGGCGCAGGACGAGGATGAAGCCCGCGTAGGCGAACCCGGTGATCACGCCGGTGATCACGCCGAGCACCGGATCGGAGCCGTACGGCTGCGAGCCGACGACGCCGCTGATCAGCAGCACGCCGAGCAGTGCGACCGGGAGCGAGGCCAGCAGGCGTCGATTCGGCTGCTCGCCGAGGAGCAGCCACGCCAGCACGGCGACGATGACCACCTGGGTGTTGCCGAGCACCGTCGCCAGGCCGGCGCCGACGAACTCGATGGTGTGGTGCCACACGACGAGGTCGACGGCGAAGAAAATGCCCGCGATCATTGCCAGCCGCCGCTGTGCGAAGGGCCGCGGGCCGTAGGTGCGCCGCTCGAGCCAGGCGAGAATCGCCAGTGGCGGCAGCGCATAGGCACAGCGGAAGATCGCCGCGGTCGCGGGAGCGACGTTCGCCTCGCGCACGAGGATCGCCGAGAAGGCGATCGCCAGTGCGCCGAGTGCAGCGGCGAGGATCGGGTGCGCGGCGAAGGCCACGAACGGGTTGGCGGGCATGGCCCGGGATGGGGCAGTCACGAATCCGGAGCCTAGCAGCGCGGTTCGGGCCTTGTGAGATCGGCCGTCGGGCCGCACACTCTGGAGAGCAATGGCCAAGCCCGTCATCCTGGCCGTCGACGACGACGACCTCGTTCTCCGAGCTGTCGAGCGCGACCTCCGAGCACGCTACGCGAGCGACTACCGCATCGTCGCGGCCGATTCGGGGACCGCGGCGCTGGATGCGACGCGCCAGCTGACCACGCGCGGCGCATCGGTCGCGCTGTTCCTGGTCGACCAGCGCATGCCGGTGATGACCGGGATCGAGTTCCTGCGCCAGGCGGTCGAGCTCCAGCCCGACGCCAAGCTCGTGCTGCTGACCGCCTATGCCGATACCGAGGTCGCGATCAAAGCGATCAACGAGATCCGGCTCGACCAGTACCTGCTCAAGCCGTGGGACCCGCCCGAGGAGCATCTCTACCCGATCCTCGACGACCTGCTGGCCGACTGGACGGCGGCGTTCCGCCCATTGTTCGAGGGCGTGCGGTTGCTGGTCGGCCGCTGGTCGCCGCGCGGTCACGAGATCCGTGACTACCTGGCGCGCAACCAGGTTCCGTATCGCTGGCTCGACCCGCAGGCCGACGAGGAGGGTCGTCGCCTGGTGAGCGCCGCGGGGATCGAGGGGGAGCTGAGCCGGCCACTCGTCCTCTTTCCGGACGGCACGACGCTCGACGACCCGACGAACATGCAGATCGCCGAAAAGGTCGGGCTGCAGATCCACGCCGGGCTGCCGTTCTACGACGTGGTGATCGTCGGCGGCGGGCCAGCGGGGCTGGCTGCGGCGGTGTACGGCGCGTCCGAGGGGCTGAAGACCCTGCTCATCGAGCGCGAGGCGCCCGGCGGCCAGGCCGGCACGACCAGCCGGATCGAGAACTACCTGGGCTTCCCGGTCGGCCTGTCGGGCGGTGACCTGGCGCGCCGCGCGCTCACCCAGGCGCGCCGGCTGGGCGCGGAGATCCTGTCGCCACAGGAGGTCGCCGGGCTGCGCCGGGCCGATCCGTACCGCACCGTCGTGCTCAGCGATGGCACCGAGCTGTCCTGCCAGTCGGTGGTCATCGCCTCCGGGGTCAGCTATCGGCAGCTCGACCTGCCCGGTGTCGAGGCGCTGGTCGGGGCCGGGATCTTCTACGGTGCCTCGACCTCCGAAGCGGTGCTGTACCGCGACCTGGAGGTCGGCGTGATGGGCGGTGGCAACTCCGCCGGCCAGGCAGCGGTCTACCTGTCGCGCTTCGCCCGCGCGGTCCATCTCGTCGTGCGCGGGCCTGACCTGGCTGCCGGCATGTCGCAGTACCTTGTCGACCAGATCGCGGCGATCGACAACATCGAGGTTCACCTGCGCACGACGCTCAGGGCGGTCGAGGGAACCGACCGGCTGAGCTGCGTCCAGCTCGACACCGCCGACGGCGAGCGCGAGCTGCCGCTCACGGCGCTGTTCGTGACGATTGGTCAACGGCCGCGCACCGAGTGGCTTGATGGTGTCGTCGAGCGCGACGCTTCCGGATTCGTGCTCACCGGCGCGGCGCTGACGACAGGCGGCAGGCCTCCCGCCGGCTGGGGCCTCGACCGCGAGCCGCTGCTGCTGGAGTCGAGCATGCCCGGCGTCTTCGCCGCCGGCGACGTCCGCTACCGGTCGATCAAGCGCATCGCCAGCGCGGTCGGCGAAGGCGCGATGGCCATCGCGCTCATCCACCAGTACCTGTCGAGCTAGACCGATGTCGTACGTCGAGCAGCTGCGCGCCACGCCACTCTTCGCCGAGCTGCCGGAGGCATCGCTCGAGCTGCTGTGCGCGCAGGCGGAGCCGATGACGCTCGCCGCCGGCGAGACGCTCATCGAGGAGGGCAGCACCGGCGACTCGATGTTCGTGGTGCTCAACGGCGAGCTCGACGTGGTGAAGCAGTCCGGCGACGGTGAGCTGCCGCTGGCGCGCGTCGGGCCGGGCGCGATCCAGGGCGAGATGGCGGCGATCGAGGAGCGCCCGCGCACGGCGTCGGTGCGCGCGGTCGGCGAAGTCGAGGTGCTGCGCGTGTCGCGCGACGCGCTGATCGACGTGCTCGGCTCCGGGCCGGAGGCGGCGCTCGGCATCCTGCGCACCGTGCTCGGACGGCTGCGCTCCACCGAGTCCCTGTTGCGCCAGCGCGAGAAGCTGGCCGCGCTCGGCACGCTGTCCGCCGGGCTGGCCCACGAGCTGAACAACCCGGCGGCCGCCATCCGTCGCAGCGCCGGTGCCCTGGCCGAAGCCATCGAGGCGCGCGAGGCGCTGCCGGATCCGGGTCGCCACGTCGAGCCACCGGCCGGCCGCGCGCCGCTCGATGCGCTGGCGCGCGCCGATGCGATCGACGACCTGGCGGCCGCGACCGGCGACGACGAGCAGGCGGCGGCACTCGTCAACGCCGGGTTCACCCTCGGAGACCTCGAGCCGGCGCTTGCCGGACTCGACGAGGACGCCCGTCGCCACGCGCTGGCCTGGATCTCGGCGGACGCGGCGATTCACTCGCTGATTCGCGAAGTGCAGCTTGGGGCGAACCGCATCGGTGAGATCGTTGGCGCGGTGAAGGCCTACGCCTACCTCGACCAGGCGCCGGTGCAGCGGGTCGACCTCAACCGCGGGCTGCAGGACACGCTCCTGATCCTGGCGCATCGGCTCAAGGAGGGCGTGAGCGTGCAGCGCGAGCTGGCGGAAGGCCTGCCGGAGATCGATGCGTACGGCAGCGAGCTGAACCAGGTGTGGACCAACATCATCGACAACGCGCTCGATGCGATGGGTGGTCGCGGCGAGCTGCTGGTCCGCACCGAGGTGCTCGGTGCGAGCGAGGTGCAGGTCACGATCTGCGACTCCGGGCCCGGCATTCCGCGCGAGGTCCAGGAGCGCATCTTCGAGCCGTTCTTCACGACCAAGGCGCCGGGCGTCGGAACCGGGCTCGGGCTGCACATCAGCCACAACGTCATCGCACGCCACGGGGGACGGCTGACCGTCGAGTCGGAGCCGGGCCGGACCTGCTTCCGGGCCGTCCTGCCCGTGAAGCTCCCTGAGCGGAGGTGAGCGTGGACCGATCCGGGACGGTCACGTTCCTGTTCACCGATATCGAGGGCTCGACGCGACTGCTGCAGCAGCTCGGCGACGCGTGGCCGGCGACGCTCGAGCGGCACCGCCAGCTGATCCGCGAGGCGATCGCCGAAAACGGCGGCGAGGAGCTCGGGACCGAGGGCGATTCGTTCTTCGTCGTCTTTCCGACCGCCTCCGGCGCGCTCGGCGCTGTGGTTGCCGCCCAGCGCCGGCTGAGCGCGGAGTCGTGGCCGGGAGGCCATCCACTGCGCGTGCGGATGGGCCTGCACACCGGCGAGGCGGAGCGCGTCAACGACACGTACGCAGGTCTCGAGGTACATCGGGCAGCGCGCATCGCTGCGGCGGGACACGGCGGCCAGGTGCTCGTCTCGGATGCGACACGCGTCCTCCTGGGGGCGGGGCTGCCGGCCGGGGTCGGCTTCCGCGATCTGGGGACGCATCGGCTCAAGGACCTGCCGGAGGCCGAGCACCTGCAGCAGCTGATCATCGAGGGGCTGCCGCGCGACTTCCCGCCGATCCGCACGGTCGAGGCCACGCCCAACAACCTGCCCGTCCAGCTGACCAGCTTCCTCGGCCGCCAGCGCGAGATCGCCGAGGTCGGCGCGCTGCTCGAGCACCACCGGCTGCTGACGCTCACCGGCCCGGGAGGAACGGGCAAGACGCGGCTCAGCCTGGCCGTCGCCAGCACGGTCATGGAGCGGTTCCCGGACGGCGTCTTCTTCGTGCCGCTGGCGCCGCTCCACGAGGTCGAGCTCGTGGCCCCGACGATCGCGCACGAGCTCGGCCTGGCGGATGGTGGGGGTCGCGAGCCCGAGGAGCGGATCATCGACGTGATCGGCTCGAAGCGGATGCTGCTGGTGCTCGACAACTTCGAGCAGATCGTGCCGGCAGCGCCCCTCGTCAACACACTGCTGAAGCGAGCCGCGAACCTGTCGGTGCTGGTCAGCAGCCGCGAGTCGCTGCACCTGTACGGCGAGCAGGAATACCCGGTTCCGCCGCTCGGCACACCGCCGCTGCCGGACGCGGCCACCCGCGGCGCGATTGACGCGGAGTCGGTGTCGCAGTACGAGGCGGTGGCGCTGTTCGTCGAACGCGCCAGCAGCGTGAAGCCAGGGTTCCGGGTCACGAACGAGAATGCACCGGCGGTGGCCGAGCTGTGCGTGCGCCTCGACGGCCTGCCGCTGGCCATCGAGCTCGCCGCCGCCCGGGTGCGGATCCTGACGCCCGACGCGATCCTGCATCGGCTGGGCGATCGGCTCGACCTGCTCTCAGGCGGCGGCAGCGACCGGCCGGAACGCCAGCAGACACTGCGCGGCGCGATCGCCTGGAGCTTCGACCTGCTCGACGAGCGCGAGCGGCGGCTGTTCGCCGCGCTCTCGGTCTTCGTCGGCGGCGGGAGCTTCGAGGCGATCGACGAGATCTGCGGCCCGCTGGTCGACGGCGACCTGTTCGACGCGCTGACCTCCCTCGTCGAGAAGAGCCTCGTGCGGGAGCTGACCGTGAACGACGACGTCCGGTTCAGCCAGCTGCACGTGATCCGCGAGTACGCCCACGAGCGCGCCGAGGAGATCGGCTTCGGCGATGACCTGCGGCAGCGGCACGCCGACTACTTCGCAAGGCTCGCCGCAGAGGCGAAGAACGTGATCATGGGCTCGGACAAGCGCGCCTGGCTCGACCGCCTGGAAGTCGAGCACGACAACCTGCGTGCGGCGTTGATGTGCGCGACCGATGCACGTGACGGAGCGCGCGCCCTCGAGCTGTCGGCCAACCTGTGGCGCTTCTGGCAGATGCGCGGCTACCTGATCGAGGGCTTGGAGCGCGTGCGCCAGGCGCTCGCCATGCCGTCGTCGCCGGAGACCGATGCCGCACGGCGCAGTGCGCTGGAAGCCGCCGGCGGGCTTGCGTACTGGCAGGGCGACCTCGAGCTCGCCGAGCGCTACTACATCGATGCGCTCGAGGCGCAGCGCGCCGCGGGTGACGATCACGGCGTCGCCGACGCGCTCTACAACCTCTCGTTCGTCTATTCGATTCCCTCGGGGCGCGGGCTGAAGATCGCCGACGTCGACCGCAGCCGCCAGCTCGTCGAGGAGGCGCTCGAGATCTACCGCCGCGTCGGCGACCGGCCGGGTGCCGCGCGGGCGCTGTGGTCGATGAGCAACAGCGCCTGGATGGCCGACGACATCGCGGCTGGGGAGCGGTACTCGCTGGAGGCCCTCGAGACGTTCCGTGATATCGACGACCGATTCATGGTCGGCTGGAGCCTCTACACGCTCGCGATGCTGCGCATGCAGGCACGCCGGCTCGACGAGGTCGGCGAGGGACTGCGCGAGAGCCTCATGATCTTCAGCGAAGCGGGCGATATCTCCGGCTACGTCCTCGTCCTCGACGGCCTTGCCGCCGAGGCCTACCTGAGCGGCGATCTCGACCGCGCCGCGCGGCTGGCCGGCGCCGTCGAGCATCTCCAGGAGACGAGCGGCACCGGCTTGACCGTGGCCAACCGCGAGCTCATCGGCTTCAGCCACGAGCCGCTCGTTTCGGACGCGGGCCTGGCCGCCGCCATCGCCGAGGGCCGGCGCCTGACCGCCGCCGAGGCGGTCGCCTATGGCCTCGAGCCCGTTCGCGCGCCCGCCTGACGCTGCCGATGAGCCGTCTCGACGCGTCGAGCCGCGTGGCGGTGGTCGGCGCCGGGGTGATGGGCGCCTGGACGGCGCTCGAGCTGGCGCGGCGCGGCCACGCCGTGACGCTCATCGACGCCTACGGCGCGGCAAGCTCCCTCGCCTCGTCGGGCGGCGAGACGCGGCTGACGCGCAGTGCGCACGGCAGCGACACGCATTACCCGCGCTGGCAGCGGCGCTCGCTCGCCTGGAAAGCGCTCGAACAATCCGCCGGGCCGCGGCTGTTCCTGGGGACCGGCGTGCTCTGGTTCGCGCATCGCGACGACGGGTTCGAGGCCGACGCCCTGCGCACGCTGCCGTCCCTGGACGTCCCCGTCGAGCGCCTGGCAGCCGACGAGGTGGGGCGGCGCTTCCCGGGCAT
>DASSTC010000042.1:0-17139 GCA_035708065.1 Candidatus Limnocylindria bacterium
TCCCCGAGGTCGTTCATGCAGCCGTTCGTCGCATTCTTCCTCTTCTTTCACGTGCTCGGCGCGATCGTCGCGCTCGGGCCGACGTTCGCCTTCCCCCTGATCGGGGCGAGCGGCGGTCGAGAGCCGCAGCACGCCAACTTCAGCACGCGTTTGACCGAAGGGCTCACCCGGCGGATCGTGACGCCGGCGATGCTGACCATGCCGCTGACCGGCATCGGCCTGATCTGGGCGGCGGAGATCGACATCTTCGCGCCCGCGGCACGCTGGCTGGTGCTCGCGATCATCGTCTACGTGGCGATGATCAGCTTCGCGATCGTGGTGCAGCGGCCCGCGGTGGAACGGGTGATCGCCCTGAGCGGCGGCCATCCCGGCGCTCCTGAGGCTCTCGCGGCCGGCGCGGCGTCGGCCGGACCGGGGGCCATGGGCATGCCCCCGGCGGAGCTGCCCGCGGCGATTGCGGCGGTGAAGCGCAACGGGGTGATCCTCACCATCGGAGCGCTGTCGATCATCTTCCTGATGGTGGTCAAGCCGTCGCTCGGCTTCTGATCTCGATGGCGGCATAGCCGCCGTCGACAGGACGCGTCGCGCTCTCCGGCACTTCCGGCAGACTGGGGAGCGTGACGCCGCCCGAGATCATTGCCATCGTCGCCGCCGGGCTTGCGGCGGGCACGATCAACACGATCGTCGGTTCCGGCTCGCTGATCACCTTCCCGATGCTGCTCGCGCTGGGCTACGCGCCGGTGGCCGCCAACGTGACGAACACGGTCGGGCTCGTCCCCGGCTCGCTGAGCGGCGCAATCGGCTACCGGCGCGAGCTGGCGGGGCAGGGCCATCGCACGCTGCGCCTCGGCATTGCCTCGACCCTCGGCGGGATCAGCGGCGCGGTCCTGCTGCTGGTGCTGCCGGCCACCTCTTTCGAGCGAGTCGTGCCGTTCCTGATCCTCGGCGCGGTGGCCCTGATCGCGTTCCAGCGGCGGCTGCAGCGCTTCATGGCCGCCAACCGCGGCCGCGGCGGCGAGCGCAGCGTGGCGTTGCTCCTGACGGTCTACCTCACCGGTGTGTACGGCGGCTACTTCGGCGCGGCACAGGGCGTGATCCTCATCGCGCTGCTCGGCATCTTCGTGGGCGAAGGGCTGCAGCGGCTGAACGCGGTGAAGAACGTGCTCGCCTTCCTGGTCAACGCAATCGCCGCGGTGCTCTTCGCGCTGGTCGCCCCGGTGGCGTGGCCCGCCGCGCTGCTGCTCGCCATCGGCGCGATCGCCGGCGGCCAGGTCGGCGCCAGCGTCGGCAGGCGGTTGTCGCCCAGCGTGCTGCGCACGGTGATCATCGTCGTCGGGACGGTGGTGGGCCTGAAGCTGCTCATCGGCTAGGCGCCGGCGCTTCGACGGTCATCGTACCGGTGTGGACTGGCTGTGGATGATCCGCCGCGATCGCCGAAAACTCGGGGATAAGAGGGATTGCCTTCGCAGGAGAGCGCCCGTTATTCTGTGGTCGTCCCGAAGGGGCAGCGGATACCGGCTCACGAGATTGCATCAAGGGTTCCGGTACCGGCTCAGAGGTCGCTCGCGACTGATGGGTCCGGACGCAGTTCCTTCGGGACACTTCTGTGTGCGCGGGAACTTCGTACCGGGGGCTAGACCTGCTCGAGCTGCTCCGTCGCCGCGCCCACCCCGAGGCCGACCGGACAGGCGACGCCCGTCCCGTGATCCGGGCAGTAGCCGTTCGGGACCTTGGCGAGGTACTGCTGGTGGTAGTCCTCGGCGAAGTAGAAGTCGGGCGCCTGGCGGATCTCGGTGCTGATTTCGCCGTAGCCCGCCTTCGTCAGCTCGTGCTGGTAGGCCGCCCGCGACTGCTCGGCGATCGCCTGCTGCTCCGGCGAGTGGGTGAAGATCGCGGAGCGATACTGGGTCCCGACGTCGTTGCCCTGGCGCATGCCCTGCGTCGGGTCGTGGTTCTCCCAGAAAAGCCGCAGCAGCTGCTCATAGCTGATCCGCTGCGGGTCGAAGACGACCTGCACGACCTCGGCATGCCCGGTCTTCGACGAGCAGACCTCCTCGTACGTCGGGTTCGGGGTCGAACCCCCCGAGTAGCCAGCCGAGGTCGAGATGACACCCGGCGTGTTCCAGAACAGCTTCTCCGCTCCCCAGAAGCACCCCATCGCGAACGTTGCGACCTGCGAGCCAGCCGGATGCGGGCCGGCGAGCGGGGTCCGGTTGACGAAATGGCGCTCTGCGGTGGGGATCGGCGATGGCCGGCCGGCGAGCGCCTCGCCCGGCTCGGGCATCTTCGTCTTGTGCGAATTCATGAACCACATGCCACGAGTCTACCCCTCGACCGTCCAGACCGATGCCGCCCGCTCAGCGGCCGCTCCCGAGCAGCCGCGCGACGCTCGAACGCGGGGCGACAGCACGGAACGTGAGCGCGGTGAACGCGCCGTACACGAGGTGCGGCACGACGTCGGCGAGCCAGCCGGGTGCACCCCATTTGCGGGGGTCCGTCGCGCCCAGCGTGGCAGAAGGCACGTCGCCGCCGGCCATCGCAGCCGCTCCGACGAGCAGCGCGGCGAGCGGCGTCGGAACGCGCCGCAGCATCGGGCTGGCGAGGCCGTACAGCGCGCCGAGGCCCAGCCCGGTCGCGTAGCCGAGCAGCGCACCGATCCCGGTGCGGCGGCTCTCGGCCGCGTCGCGGGCACGCTTGGCGTCGGGACCCTGCGCGTCGAGGTCGGGCGTCAGGTCGACGCCCGCCATGCCGGCGAGCCGGTCGGCGGTCGTGGCCGGCACGTCGCTCGACGGCCGCCCACGCAGAGTCATGTCGAGATACGTCGTGACGTTGAGCGCGACCGTGCCGACGGCGCCGGCGACGAGTCCCGCGGCGAGCCTGTTGATCATGCGGTTGCGCCGTGCAGGAACAGTGCCTCAGGCGGCGCCGGTCTGCGACCTCACCGCTTCGAGCAGCTCCCCGATGTCGAAGGGCTTGGCCAGATACCCCTGCGCCCCGATCTCCTCCGCCCAGCCGGCGGCGTCGCGGGCCGCGGTCATCACCAGGATTCGCAGCTCGATCCCGCGCTCGGCGACCGCGCGGGCGAACGCCCAGCCGTCGACGCGCGGCATCCGCATGTCGAGCAGCACCAGCGCGGGGCGTTGGCGTTCCACGGCGTCGAGCGCTTCGGCGCCGTCGATCGCGGTCGCGACCGGGTAGCCCTCGAAGCGCAGGACATCGGCGACGACCTCCAGGATCGCCTCGTCGTCGTCGACGACCAGGATCGTGGCGTCGCCATTGGCGTCAGGCATCGGCCGCTCCGTGAGCCGGCTCCTGGATCGGACCGGTCGAAGGCGCGTGCGCGGTCTCGACCGGCTGCGCGGCGGTCTCAGGCTCGGGCTCCTCGGCGTTGAGCGGCAGCTCGACATGGAACGTCGTTCCCTCGCCGACGCGGCTCTCCGCCCAGATGCGCCCGCCGTGATCCTCGACGATGGCGCGGCAGATGTAGAGCCCGAGGCCGAGCCCCTGGAAGCGGCGATCGTCGACATTCGTGCCGCGATGGAATCGGTCGAACAGATGCGCCAGATCCTCTGGCGGCACTCCGATCCCGACGTCGGAGACGTCGACCCTGGCCTGGTGGCCCTGGGAGCCGATGCCGATCGTGACCGGGCCGCCATCGGGCGAGTACTTGATCGCGTTCTCGACCAGGTTGTCGAAGAGCTGCGCAAGGCGGTCGGCGTCGAAGCGTCCGACGACCGCAGCCGATGCCTGGACCCGGACCGGGTGGCGCTTCGTCGCCAGTCGCTGGCTCACCTCATTCGCCAGCTCGACGAGGTCGACGCGATCGAGCCGGCCGAGCAGACGGCCGCGCTCGGCACGCGCCGCGTCGAGAAAGTCGCTGACGAGCGACTTCAGTCGGTTCCCCTCGCGCACGATGGTGCTGATCCGCCGCTCCTCCGCCGGCGCCTCGGGATGCTCGCGCGCGGTCCGCTTCATCATCTCGGCGTGCAGCAGCAGCGTCGTCAGCGGGCTGCGCAGGTCGTGCGCGGCCGCCGACAGGAAGTCGTCCTTCAGACGCGCCGCCTCCTCTCGAGCCTGGACGCGCGAGGCCTCGTCGATCAGCCCGCGGCTTTCCAGGACGACGGCCGCCTGGTCGGCGAGCAGCCGGACGAGCTCGAGATCGTCGTCGGCGAAGATGGGCGCGCGCGGCGCATAGACGCTCAGCACCCCGAGGCGCCGCTCACCGGCGCTCACCGGCGCGGCGAGGATCGCGCCGACGTCGTTGCTGCGATACAGCTCGGCGTTGGCCGGGTCGTCGCGCGACGGGTTGCCGGAGAAGATCGGCCGCTGCTCGCGGAAGGCGCGCCCGCCGATGAGGTCAGAACCGTCGAACTCGGCGAGCTGTCCATCCACGCCGGCATACACCAGCCGCTCGCGGTCCGGGTTCCAGATGCCGAGCGCCGCGTTGGGCGCTCCGGTGGAGGCCGCGGCGCCGCGCTCGATCTCGCGCCTGATCGACGCGACGTCCGGCAGACGGGGGAGGCTGGCCGCTCGCCCGAGAAAGGCGCGCAGCTCCGGCTCCTGCCACGCCCGGCGCAGGATCTGGGGCGGCGAGAATCCGAGGAAGTAGGCGATCCCCGCGGTCAGGGCCAGTGCCCGGGTCAGCACGCCGGTCGGTCCGGCCGTCGACGGAATCAGCAAGGTCAGGATGCTCAGCGCGAACACGAGCGCCACGAGCAGCGAGCCGATGGCGGCGGCCGTCATGCGACGCGACGTCACGCCGGTGGTGCGTTCGGCGCCGCGCAGGAATTCGAGTGAGGCGTGGCCGCCGAGCAGGATGAACCACAGGACCGGCAGGATCTGGAACAGCGTCGGGTACGGCTGCGGCACGGCGATGGCGGCGACGACCAGCAGTGCGAAGACGGCGGTGGTGACCCGCATGAGCCACACCGACTGCGGAGCGAAGTCGTCGACGATCCGCAGCGCAAGGTACGGGAGCGCGCTCACGGCGATGTAGCTCGTCGCCTGCAGGACCGGATGCGTCGTCCCGCCGAGCAGCCGTTCCGCGTCGCTCACCGCGATGATCGCCACGATGGCACCGAAGAACAGGGCAATGTCGAAATGCGCCAGGCGTGGCCGGCGGATCGCCTCGATCGACACGTCGAGGAAGACGGCCAGGAAGACCGCCTGCGTCACCAGCCAGAGGAAGTCATCGGCACTCATCACTGAGCTCCGGCCGCCATCTTCTGCTCCTGGGGTGTTCGCTGGTGTGCTCGGGGTCTCGGTGATTGTAGGTCGCCGGCAACCGGCGCGCGCCCGGTTGGACTAGTCTGCCCGTATGACCGATGCGCCCGAGTCGGAGCCCGTTCGCCTGGTCGAGCTGATCCTGCCCGACCAGACGAACCACTACGGCACGCTCTTCGGCGGACATGCGCTGGGCCTGATGGACAAGGCCGGCTTCCTCGCGGCGTCCCGCCTGGCGCGGCGGATGATGGTGACCGTCGCCTCGGACCGCGTCGAGTTCAAGGTCCCGGTCCAGGCGGGGCAGATGGTCGAGCTGGTGGCCCGTGTCTCGCGCGTCGGCCGCACGTCGGCGACGACCGAGGTCGAGATGTACGTCGAGGATCTGCTGTCGGGCGACCGGCGCCTGGCCACGAGCGGCACGTTCGTGTTCGTCGCGGTCGACGAGTTCGGCAATCCAACGCCGATCGCCGCACGGGCCGGCTGAACGTCGAGCGCTTCTCGCGGGTATCCAGCATGTCGCCTGTTCGGCTCGGGTCGTGCCGAAAGATCCGAGGGCGATCGCGATGCCCCGCTGCACCCGGCGGGGCATCGTCGCATCGGTCTGGGGAAAGCCTGTGGATGAGTCGGCCGACGCGACGAAAAGTCGGGGATAACGGGTATTGCGCCGCGCGGAGGCATCGGCCTACCATGTGGTCGTCCCGAAGGGGCGGCGATACCGGCTCACGAGATTGCATCAAGGGTTCCGGTAACCGGCACGGTGGTCCCAGTGGCCTCCACGCCGGCGCAGTTCCTTCGGGACGTTTTCGTGCGCCACAAACCGTGGGCCAGCCGGAGGGAGCGTGGTAGAGCGACGTTCGGAGGTGCACGGCGGCGAGTGGTCCGTCGAGATCGACCCAACGGTGCTCCTGCCGTCCCGGTCCGTTCGCGTCCTGGTACGGCACACTCCCGACCGCGATCGCAACGCGCGGGGCGTCCTCGCCACGCTGACCGCCGTCGAGACGTACCGCTACGACCGCAACGAGTCGATGCCGGGCTCGAACGGCCCGACCAGCCGGCGCGTGACGCACACCGACCACCACGAGCTGAGCCGCACCGAGCTGACGCTCGACGGGGCGCGCCCGTTCCGCCGCGGCGAGAGCGTCGAGTGGGGCTTCGAGCTGGCGGTGCCGGACCTGGGTCCGGCCAGCTTCGAGGGCGAGGAGCTGCGCTGCGACTGGACGCTCGAGATCAAGGCCGACATCCCGCGTGGCTTCGATGCGCGAATCAGCCTGCCGGTGCGCGTCGGGCAGCCGATGGCGCTGCTGCGCGCCGGCGTGCTCGACCTCGGGCAGTACGCGCTGTTCACCGACGCGCCGGTCAATGTCGACGCCTATCCGGCCCAGATCGCCTTCGATCCGGTGCCGCTCTGCCTTGGGGAACCGTTCAGCGGGCAGCTGTCAGTCGAGACGAGCGAGCCGATCGAGGTCCAGGAGGTGCGTCTCGAGCTGCGCGTCGAGGCGGAGGTGACCGTCGCCGGCGGCCGTCACGAGGAGATCGTGATCGGCGTCGGGCAGCTGGCGACGGAGGAGGGCCGTTTCGGAGGCTCGTTCGCCGAGCACGCCTTCAACGGACAGACGCAGCAGCTGTGGCTGCCATCGGTCGACCTTCCGCACGGTCGGGCGCGGGCGCGGTTCCATGCCATCCTGGCCCGAGCATGGAAACGCGACATCCACTACGTTCGGGATGTCGCGCTGAGCACCACGAGTGATCTCTAGGAGCGGATCAGGCCTCGTTGGCGATGCAGGTCGGGCAGAGCGAGATGTCGGGAATCGGCGGCTGGGGGCTGCCGGTCGCTCGTGGAGGCGTCCGGCCGCACAGCGTCAATTCGGAGTCCGCCATCAGGTGGACCTTGGAGAATTGACGGTCGGGCAGGCGCCACGTGACGTAGCGACGTTCGCGGGTGGTCTTCATTGGATGTCCAATTATGCCCCATTTTGAGGTCCGGCACAACCGACCGAGCGGTTGGCGGAGGCCGTCTGGACGGGCGCGCGCCCGCCGTGCAGGATTGACGGCATGACCAGCAGGCGCATCGGCATTCTCACCGGCGGCGGCGACGTCCCCGGTCTCAACTCGGTGATCAAGAGCGTGGTGTACCGCTGCAGCGAGCTCGGCGGCGACGTGCTCGGGATCCGGCGCGGATGGCAGGGGCTGACCCATCTCGTCTGGGACGACGGTCCCGACGGCCGCTACATCTGGCCGCTCGACCGCCGCAACACGCGGACGATCGACCGCACCGGCGGCACGGTGCTGCACACCTCGCGCACCAACCCCGGCCGCATGCCGGCGGAGGCCCTCCCGGGCTTCCTGACCGATGCCCAGCGGGCCGACTTCCTGACCGACGACGGCACGTACGACCTCACGCCGCTGGTCCTGGAGAACATCCAGCGCCTGGGGATCGATGCCCTGGTGACGATCGGCGGCGACGACACGCTGGGCTACGCCACCCGGCTCGGGAAGGAGGGCGTGCCGCTGGTCGCCATTCCCAAGACGATGGACAACGACGTCCAGGGCACCGAGTACTGCATCGGCTTCTCGACGGCCGTCACCCGGGCCAAGGAGCTCATCAACCGGCAGCGCACCACGCTCGGCTCGCACGAGCGCATCGGCGTGTTCCGCATCTTCGGCCGCAACTCCGGCTTCACGGCCTGGTATGCCGCCTACGTCACCAGCGCCAGATGCGTCATGCCCGAGGCGCCGTTCGACCTCGACGAGCTGGCGCACGTGCTGGTCGACGATCGCTCGCTCAACCCGTCGGGCTACGCCTTTGTCATCGCCTCGGAGGGTGCGATCTGGCGGGGCGAGCAGATCGGCGAGATCGGCGAGGCCGATGCCTATGGCCACCGCCACAAGGCGGACGTCGGCTACGCCCTCGCCGTCGAGCTGCGGCGCCGGACCGGCATCGAGACGGTGAACAGCGACCTGACCTACGACCTGCGCTCGGGCGACCCCGATGCGCTCGACCAGATGGTGGCGATCACCTTCGCCAACGTCGCGATGGACCTGCTCGCCGACGGCGAGACGGGTCGCATGTCGGCGGTGCGCGGCGGGAAGTACGCGCATGCGCCGCTGCCCGACGCGTCCCTTGGGCCGCGCAAGGTCGACGTCGCGACGATGTACAACGAGGCGCGCTTCCGGCCGCGCTACGAGCATCGACTGGGATGGCCGTTGCTGCTCGGTTCATCGGCGGAGGCCTGAGCCGCGACTGGCATGCGCGGGTGAACGAAGGCTCGATCTGGTCGCCGTCGCGGCGGGTGCTGACCGTGGCGATGATCGGGCTGGTGACCGCGGTCGCCTTCGAGGGGATGGCGGTCCCGACGATCCTGCCCGCCACGGTCGACGAGCTCGGCCAGCTGGAGCTCTACGGCTGGGCGTTCAGCGCGTTCTGGCTGACGAACATCGTGGGTCTCACCGTGGCCGGCGGCGACGCCGATCGGCGGGGACCCGGTCGCTCGTTCGCGATCGGGCTGGTCCTGTTCGCCATCGGGCTGTTCGTCTCCGGCCTCGCCGGCAGCATGACGATCGTGATCCTCGGCCGCGCGATTCAGGGCTTCGGCTCGGGTGCGATCGGCGCGGTCGTCTACCTCGTCATCGCCCGCGCGTATCCGCCGGCCGGCATGGCGCGCATGGTCGCCCTGCTGTCGAGCGCCTGGGTCGTGCCGGGGCTGGTTGGCCCGGCGCTGGCCGGGATCATCGCCGACAGCCTGAGCTGGCGCTGGGTCTTCGTCGGGCTCGTGCCGGCGGTCGTGCTGATGGGCGGCGTCGTCCTGCGTCCGGTATGGCGCCTCGGGCCACCGCCCGATGCGGCGACGGCGTCCGGCACACGCCGCGCCATCCAGGCGATCGGCCTGGCGGCCGGCAGCACGCTGCTGCTCGCCGGCCTGTCGACGGGCCACTGGCTGCTCGCCGTGGCACTGCTCGCGGTGGGCGCCTGGCTGGCGGTCGCCGGCCTGCGGCCGCTGCTGCCCGCCGGCTCGCTGCTGCTGCGGCGTGGGCGGCCGGCGGTGTTCGGCGTGATCTTCCTGGTCGGCTTCGCCTTCTTCGGCGCCGAGGCGTTCGTGCCGCTGGCGGTCACCGCCGTGCGTGGCGGCGCGACGACGCTCGGCGGCGTGGCGCTCTCCGCGAGCGCGGTGACCTGGGCGGTCGGTTCCTGGCTGCCGACGCGGCTGTCACGCGTCGAGCGCTGGCAGCTGGTCGCCACCGGCGCCACGTTCATCGCCGCCGGCGTGGTGATCACCGCACTCGTCCTCCTGCCACGGCTGCCGGTGCTGACCGCGGCGCTCGGCTGGGCGGTCGCCGGCCTGGGCATGGGCCTCGCCTACTCGACCCTGACGCTGCTCGTGCTGCAGACCGCAGAGCCGGGACGGGAGGGTGCCTCCTCGTCCGCCCTGCAGCTGATGTTCACGCTCGGCACCGCGCTCGGCGCCGGCGCAGGCGGCGCCCTCGTCGGACTGTCGGAGGTCGGCGACATCTCGGTCGCCGCGGCCATCGCCGCCGCGGACGGCGTCATGGTGGTCGTGATCGTCGCAGCGGCGCTGCTCACCGGCCGGCTGCCGCGTGGCGCGGTGACGGCGCCGGCGATCGTCGACCCGCACGTCGCCTCACCGGCGGGCGCGGTCGGTCCCTACGAGGACTGAGGCCTCCGGCCCGCGAGCGCCGGCAGCACGATCTCGTCGACGAAGCGCCGCGTGGCGTGGCCATCGGCGATGTCGAACGACGCCTCGCGGAAGGCGCGCACGCGGTCGTGATCGAATTGGCGGGAGCGCAGGGCGTCGGCGAGCATCTCCGTCGAGTCGAAGATCGGCCCGGGCACCCCGCTGCGGTAGTCGAAGTAGAAGCCGCGCTCGCGCTCGTAGGCCTCGTGGTCGGGCGCGAAGAAGAGGATCGGTCGCTCGAGGAGCGCGAATTCGTAGATCGCGCTCGAGTAGTCGGTCACCAGGACGTCGCTGACCAGCATCAGCTCGTTGACGTCGCGCCAGTCGGAGACGTCGACGATGAAGCCGGCGTCGGCCGGACCGATGCGCACCGTCTCGCGCACGAACGGGTGCAGCCGCAGGAGGAGGACGTGGTCGTCGCCGAGACGTTCGCGCAGCAGACCGATGTCCGGGCCGTCGGGCTGCCGGGCATCGGTCACGCTGTCGCCGCGGAAGGTCGGCGCGTAGAGGATGACGCGGCGATCGCTGGGGATCGGGTAACGGCGACGAATGGCGGCAATGGCGGCGCGGCGACGCTGCTGGTCGAAGAACAGATCGGTGCGCGGGATGCCGAGCCGCGAGACGAATCGGTCGAGCGGAAGGCCGAACGCCTCGGCATAGTGCGGCGCGGCGCTCTGCGAGCCGACCAGGCAGATGTCGTAGTTGGCGTGGATGGGCACCCGGCTGGTGAGGGTCGCATCGGCTCCGAAGGACTTGTCGAGGACGCTGTAGCCGATCTTCTTGAACGCGCCCGATGCGTGCCAGGTCTGCACGATGGTCGTGCCGGGACGCGGCGAGACGACGTAGATCGGGAAGAAGTAGTCGTCGACCACGAAGAGGCGCGCCCTGGCGAGATGCCAGCTGGCGAGAATCGCGTGCGCCGCCGCGCTCAGCCGACCGCCGATGCCGCGCGCCGGCGGATGGGCGAGAACCACGACCTCGATCTCCGGGTGGGTCGCGGCGAGCTCGCGACGGATGTAGGCCAGGTTGCCGCCCAATCGCGCGGCGTGCGCCGTGGCCAGGACCACCCGGCGACGCAGCGGGAACAGCCGGCCGAGGACGAACGGCACACGGACGAGCCAGGTGCGCAGCCCGATGACCAGCGCCCGCAGTACCGCCGTCATCGGCCCAGGATCAGCTCGTCGATGACGCGGTCGGTCGAGGTGCCGTCGAGGTGGTCGAAGTGCCGCGCGGCGAAGGCAGCGACCTTTTCGACGTGATAGTCGTCATGACGGACGGCGTCGAGCAGCTCGTCGAAGCTCCGCACGATGCGCCCGGGCACGAACTCCTCGAACGGCACGTAGAAATCGCGCGTCGCGACGTACTCGTCGAGGTCGTAGGCGAAGAAGAGCATCGGCCGGCCGAGGGTCGAGTACTCGAAGACGATCGACGAGTAGTCGGTGATCAGCAGGTCGACCGCGAAGAGCAGGTCGTTGACGTCGATCTCGGCGCGCGAGCCGTCGATGATCCGATCGCGGAGCTCCTCGGGGATCGGCACCGGCTCGGCGACGAACGGGTGCATGCGCATGATGACCACCGCGTCTTTCTCGAGAGCGACCTGGTGCAATCGCCTGAAGTCGAGCAGGTCGTAGTCGTAGAACGCGTCGCGCGGACCGTTGCCGCGGAACGTCGGCGCGAAGAGGATCGTCAGGCGGCCCTCGGTCTGCGGGAACTCGACGTGCGCCCGTTCGCGACCCTCGGCGCGGGCCGCCTCGTCGAAGAAGCGGTCCATGCGCGGAATGCCGGTGGCGACCACCCGCGCCTCCGGGATGCCGAATGCCTCGGCATAGAACGGCACGTCGAAGTCCGAGCTGACGATGGCGTGGGTGTAGTTCTTGTGCACCCGCGAGTACGGGCTCGGGCCGCCGGGCTTGCCGATCCGGCTGTAGCCGACCGTCTTGAACGCGCCGGATGCGTGCCACAGCTGGACGATGCGCGGTTCGCTGCCGGGGCGCAGCTGGTAGATCGCCGGCTGGTAGTCGTCGAGCACGATGACGTCGGCGGCGGCCAGCAGGCGCGGCATGCGGAACCGGTCGCGCCACGAGCGTGGGGCGGTAACGCTCGGCTTGAACAGCGTCAGCAGCCGGTAGCGGCGATCCAGGCCGCGCTCGACCATCCGGTCGTGGACGACCTGCAGGTTGCCGCCCAGCGATTCCCGTGAGTCGGAGGTGAACAGGATCCGCCGGCCGTTGCGCCGGTGCAGCAGCCGGTTGAGGTCGAACATCAGGCGGAACGCAGCGCGGCGAACGCTTCGCAGACGAGCGGCGCGACGCCACCAGGTCGGACCGCCTGACGGGGTGGGGAGCGTCGACGGCGTCAACCGGACGTCGAGGGACAGCGTCGAATCGACCGGGTCGATGAGCGGCTGTACCCGGTAGTCGCCGCGTGCCAGCGGGAACTCGCCGACGGCCGCGCGAGCGTCGACCTCCTGCGGGTCGGCGATGCGCACCGGCTCGACCCCGTCGCGTCCGGTGGTGACCATCGTCCAGCGCCCCGGCGCGAGCGGCTGCTGACCCGGACCCTGCATCACGTTCCAGCGCAGGAACAGCTCGTCGCCATCGGTCGCGACGTGGGTGGGTCGCACCGACCGGCGCGCCGCTCCGTCGAACCGGAGCCGCAGGTCACGAGCGTCGAGCGACGGGCCGGGGCAGCGCCGGGCACGCACGATGAGCTGGATGCGCTCCCAGTCGAGCGCCAGGATCTCGATTGCTGGCCGATCGGCGGCGACGGCGGCTCGATCGGACTCGGCCTCCGGCATGGGCGGTTTCCTCGCGAGTCTGCCGGCGATCATAGAGGCTGCCCGGGTACAATCTCCGACCATCCGGCGGCTGCCCGCGCCGGTGGCCATCGGGAGGGTGTGCGTGAAGGTCGGAATGGTCGTGCTCGCCGGAGGCATCGGCAAGCGAATCGGTCGACCGATGCCCAAGCAGTTCCTGCTCCTCGGCGGCAAGCCACTCCTGATCCACGTCCTCGAGAAGGCCCGCGCGATCCGTGAGATCGAGCGCGTGATCATCACCTGCCCGGAGACGCATCTCGACGAGACCCGCCGGCTCATTGCCAACCACGGGTTCGGTGCGAAGTTCGAGTGCATCGTGGGCGGCACGTCCCGGCAGGAATCGGTCTATCTCGGGCTCCAGCAGCTCGACGGCTGCGAGTCGGTGATCATCCACGAGGCGGTCCGGCCGCTGGTCAGCGTCGACGAGTTCCAGGCGCTGATCGGCGCGGAGGACGCCAACGCGATGTACGGCGTCGCCATCCCGTTCACCGTGCTGAAGGGCCACGAGTACGTCGAGGGGCTCCTCGACCGCAACGAGCTGGTCAACGTGCAGCTGCCGCAGAAGTTCGACGCCCCGGCGCTGATGGCGGCGCACGAGGCCGCCCGACGCGACGGCGCGCAGTTCACCGAGGACGCCAGCCTCTTCTTCCACTACGCCAAGGCCCCGGTGCGCATCCTTCCGGGGTCCGATACGAACATCAAGATCACCGTGCCGAGCGACATCGTGATCGCCGAGGCGATGTACGCGGACGCGCTCGGGCGCGGCTGAGCGATGGCCAAGACCTGCATCGTCACCGGTGCGAGCCAGGGCATCGGCCAGGCGGCCGCCATCCGGATGAGCCGTGAGCCGAGCGTCACCGGGATCGCGCTCATCGCGCGCAACGCCGAGGGGCTTGCCGCCACCGCCGCGCAGATGGACGGCTCCGGCAAGCAGGTCCGCTGCTATCCGTACGACCTCGGCGACCTCGAGGGCATCCCGGCGCTGGTGCGGCGCATCCACGACGACTTCGGCAGCGTGGACGTCCTGCTGAACATCGCCGGCTACGCGGATCCGCAGTCGCTGCTCGACACGACCAACGAGAACATCCTGCGGACCTACACGGTCAACGTCTTCGCCATGATGGTGCTCATCCGCGAGGCGGTGCGCTACATGTACGACCGCCCGTCGAAGATCCTCAACGTGGCCTCCACCGCCGCGACGACCTCGCGGCCCGGCTGGCTGGCCTACGCCTCCTCGAAGGCGGCGGTCGTCTCGATGTCGTCGACGCTCGCCGATGAGCTGGCGGGCACCGGGATCAAGGTCTACACCATCTCGCCCGGCCGATGCGCCACCGAGCTCCGCCGCATCCTGGCGCCCGAGGAGGACCTGAGCACGATCATGCAGCCCGCCCAGGTGGCCGACGTGATCGCCACCCTGGTCGACGACAACGAGAGCACGCTCGACGGGCAGAACATCATCGTCCGCCAGAAGGCCTGAGCATGGGCCGCGTCGAATACCTGCTGGCGAGCCTGTTCTTCAGGTTGCTGCGCGCGATCTTCTCCTTTGCGCGGGTGCGTCCTCGACGCGTGGTGCTGGCCACCGCCCGCACCCCGGTGCTCGAGGGGAACCTGCTCTACCTGCACAACGCGCTGCGGCGCGCGCATCCCGACCTCGAGGTCAAGCTGCTGTTGGAGCCGTACAGCTACGGCCTGGGCGGCAAGCTGCGCTACCTGGCGCGCCTGGTGCGCGGCATGTACTACCTGCGCACGGCGCGGCTGTTCATCGTCGACAACGCCTATTTCCCGATTCACGTCGCCCCGGCGGGGCGACGGACGACGGTGGTGCAGGTCTGGCATGCGGCGGGCGCGCTGAAGCGCTTCGGCCTCGACACGCCGGCGCTGCCGGCCGAGCCGGAGCGCAGCTTCCTGCACCGCAACTACGACTATGTCGTGGTCGGCGGCGAGGCCTCGCGGGCCCCGTACGCCGCGGCGCTGCGCACGCCGCTCGACCATGTGCTGGCGCTCGGCACGCCGCGCACCGACTTCTTCTTCGATCGCGAGGCGATGGCGCGTGCCCGCGCGCGGCTGCTCGCCGCCCATCCGCAGCTCGATGGGCGACGGGTGGTCCTCTACGCGCCGACGTTCCGCGGCCGCGGCGAGGCGAAGCGGGCGGCTGCCGGGTTCGACGCCGAGCGACTTCGGGCGCTGCTGCCGCCCGACTACGCCATGGTGCTCAAGACCCATCCGAACCTCGACCGCGGCGCGACGCCGACTGCCGGCTACGACGCCGTGATCGACCCCGCGACGGAGATCAACGAGCTGTTCACCCTCACCGACGTGCTCGTCACCGACTATTCCTCGTCGCTCTTCGAGTGGGCCCTGCTGCGGCGGCCGCTCGTCCTCCTGGTCGGTGACCTGGTCGAGTACGAGGTCGACCCGGGCCTCTACCTCGACTACCGCACCGAGATGATCGGCACGCAGGTCGTCGATGCCGACGCGGCCGCTGCCGCGATCCTGGGTGGCGACTTCGACCTGACCGGCTACGACGCCTTCGTGGAGCGGCATCTCGGAGCGTCCCGAGGAGAGGCGAGCGCGGCGTTCGTGCGTCACTTCCTGGGTGCCGCGGCCGAGCGCGCGTCGGTTGGAATGCCGGCCGCGGCCGAGCTCCGGGCAGGTGATAGGCTTCCGTCGCATGTCAGCCACGAGTGAGGCGCCGGCCGCATTTCACGACGCCGCCGCCAACCCGGGACCGATCGCTCTCGTCCGCGAGGCCATCCACGACGTCCTGTCCCGTCGCCGGCTGGTGCGCTACCTCGTCCAGGCGGAGATCAAGAAGCGTGGCGTGAACACGCTGCTCGGGAACCTGTGGTGGGTGCTCGACCCGCTGCTCCTGATGGCGGTCTACGTCGTCCTCGTCACGGTGATCTCGCGCCGATCGATCCCGGACTACCCGCTCTTCATCTTTGCCGCGATCCTGCCCTGGAAGTGGTTCACCACCGCCGTCCAGGACTCGACCACATCGGTCGTCAACCAGCATCGGCTCATCAAGCAGATCGCCTTTCCGAAGATCGTGCTGCCGATCGCGGCGACGACGGCCGGCGTGGTCGGCTTCGCGTTCGGCCTGATCCCGCTCGTCCTGATCATGCTGCTCTACGCCGACCGGATCTCGATCTTCCTGGTGCTGATCCCGCTCATCGCCGTCGTGCAGTACGTCTTCACCCTGGCGGTCTCGATCCTGGTCGCCGCCGGCAACGTCTTCTTCCGCGACCTGGGCAACGTCGTGCGCCACCTGCTGCGGCTGTGGTTCTACCTATCGCCGGGGCTCTACAGCCTCAGCCACCTCGACGGCATCGGGCTGGTGCGCGAACATCCCTGGCTGAAGACGCTCGCCGCGGCCAACCCGTTCGCGGTGCTGTTCGAGGCGTATCGCAACGTGATCTACGGCAGCGAGACGGGTCCGCCCGGTCCGCCGAGCTGGTCGCACCTCGGCGTGCTGCTCGTGGCCAGCATCCTCTTCCTGGCCGTCGCCGGGATGACCTTCAAGCGTCTCGAGCCGAACTTCGCCAAGGTGCTGTGACGACATGACCGATGCCGCGACCGGCCGTTCGATCGGCCACGCCATCGCCGCCGACGACCTCGGCGTGAAGTACAACCTGCGCTTCAATCGCAAGAAGACCATGCAGCGCACGCTCTCCCAGATCCTGAGCCGCGAGCCGGTCGAGCAGTTCTGGGCGCTGCGCCACGTGTCGCTGCGCGTGGCACGCGGCGAGTCGCTGGCGGTGATCGGGCCGAACGGCGCCGGCAAGAGCACGCTGCTCCAGGTCTTGGCCGGCATCATCCGCCCGTCGGAGGGCGCGATCGACGTGCGAGGCCACGTCTCGGGGCTGCTGACCCTGGGTGTCGGCTTCGACCAGGAGCTCACCGGCCGCGAGAACATCCTGCTCGGCGGGGCGTTCCTGGGCCTGCCCGATGCGGTTGCGCGCGACCTGCTGCCCGGCATCATCGCCTACGCCGACCTGGGCGACTTCATCGACGCTCCGTTGAAGACCTACTCGGCCGGCATGCGGGCGCGCCTCGGCTTCGCCATCGCGACGGCGGTCGATCCGGACATCCTGCTCCTCGACGAGGTGCTGGCCACCGGCGACGCGAATTTCCGCGCCAAGTCGAAGGAGCGCGTCGTCGAGCTCGTGCGGGGCGCCAAGGCGGTGGTGCTGGTCACCCACGACATGACGTGGGTCACCGAGTACTGCAACCGGGCGCTGCTCATCGAGAAGGGCCACGTCGTGCTCGAGGGCGAGCCCGAGGCGGTCGTCGCGCTCCACCGCGAGCACACCGAGCAGGAGAAGGAGCGCAAGGCGGAGGCAGCCCGGCAGGCGGGCCTCGCTCCGGTGATCGCCCGCCGCTGACGACCGATGCCCGAGCCGAGCGTCA
>DASSTC010000043.1:0-70998 GCA_035708065.1 Candidatus Limnocylindria bacterium
CGGACCGGTCCAAGTGGAAGCTCGAGGTCGGGGAGGGAACGCTCAGCCCCCGCTCGGCGCTCGACGTCCTGACCAACCTGAACGAGCGGATCGCGTCGGGCAACATCGACGAGTTCCAGCCGATCGCCACGGGCTTCGTGCCCCTCGACAAGACGATCGGCGGCGGCTTGCGACCCGGCGAGCTGATGCTCATCGGCGGCGCGCAGGGTCAGGGCAAGACGACCATGGCGCTGCAGATGGCGCGTAACGCGGCGGCATCGGGCCAGGCGACGGCGCTGTACGTGTGCTTCGAGCACGAAGAGGAATACCTGATCCAGCGCATGATCGCCATGGAATCGGCGCTCGCGCACCTGCCCAAGAAGACCGGCGCGGTGAAGATCCAGGACGTCAAGAAGGAAGTCCTGGGCAGCTACACCGCATCGGCTGAGGCCGGAACGCGCGCCAAGCTCGGCGCGAACCCCCGGCTGCGACCCAGCCTCGAGCGCATCGCACGATACGGCAGCAGCCTGTTCCTGCTGCGCGGCACCGCCACGCACAGCACCATCGAGAACCTGCGTGCCCTGGTGCAGGAGCATCGCGGCGACGACGATCGGCGGCTGATCCTGTTCGTCGACTACCTACAGAAGGTGCCGGTCATTCCCGAGCCCGCCGATGAGGCCGAGAAGGTGACGCGTATCGTCAGCGGCCTGAAGGACATCGCGCTGCAGTGCGAGGTGCCGGTGGTCGCCATCGTGGCGGCCGATCGCGAGGGACTCAAGGCCCAGCGCCTGCGCAACCACCACCTGCGTGGCTCCTCGGCGATCAACTACGAGAGCGACATCATCCTGATCCTGAACGACAAGTACAACATCGTCGCCAAGGTGAACATCGAGTTCAACCCGTACCAGGCGCAGCGCTACCGCGACTGGGTGGTGGTCAGCATCGAGAAGAACCGCGGCGGCCAGGACAACATCGACCTGGAATACGAGAAGCTGTTCGAGTACAGCTGCTTCGATCCGACCGGTCGCCAGACCTCGGAGAAGCTGATCGAGGAACGGCTCTACAACGACTGAGCCGCCGACCGCGCCGGAGGCTCGGCGGATAGCCACCAGGTGGCTCTATCGGAGAGCAAGCGGGGCTACCATGGCCCTTGCTTCGCCAAATGCGCCAGCTGATGGCTGCATTGACGTTCGAGGGCCCATGTGAGCCAAAGAACCCCGCCCCAACGGCGCCTCGTTCGCCGATAGAGCCGTGGACTGGCTGCGTCGTGAAGCGACGGCCCGCGCTTGGGCGCATACCGCCTTCCTCAGGTCTCCGTAGTTGGAAACGGCGGCCTGGGTGTGCGCCTACCGATTCCTGCCGGGAGCGGTATGACCCCCCCTGATCGGTCAAGCATGCGGATGCGCCCCCTACGGGCTCCGCAGGGAACCCGTATTGCATTCGACGGCCCGATCAGCGCGGCAACAACTCCCTCAGGAGTCGCTAGCCGGCGTTCGCCACGTTAGGCGGCGACGCCGGCACCGAGGATCTGGTAGATCTCCGTCCGGAAGCCGATGCCCGATGCCGTGCGGCTGAGCCAGCGCAGGTAGTCGGGATCCTTACGCGCGAGGTCGCGCAGGGTCCAGCCGGCGTAGCGGCCGAACGACAGGCGCGAGGTCGGGGCCTCGACCGGTGCGACCCGCTCGGAAAGCGAACGAGGCGTACGCGCCGCCGGGGCACGCAGCAGCGCATACGCCTCGTTGATCTCCCGCATCCGACGTGCGGCATAGCTCGACGCGTCGCGATCGGGGTGGTACTTCGACGCCAGGGCCCGATACGCCGCGCGGATCACCTCCGGCTCCGCCGTGGGGTGGAGCTGGAGCACGTGGTAGGCATCGGGCTTGTGCATCGGCGGAAGCATGCGTCGCCTGCCTGCTTGCTTCCATCGCCTTTTCGTCAGGTGTCCGCGAAGGCCGGTATCGGTCCACCGCACCTTTCCGCCCAGGTTCGGTGCGGTGCAGTACTCGAATGGGCCATTCGGCCGGACGACCGGTCTGCGCTAGGCTAGGCCGATGCCCGCGAATCTCCGCGCCGTCTTCCTCGACATCGGCGACACCGTCATGCGCCCGAACCCGTCGTGGGAGCACGTGTATGCCCTGGCGTTCGAGGAATTCGGCATCGGCGTCACGGCCGAGCAGCTGCGACCCGCCCTGCGCAAGGCCTATCACCACGGCGGGTGGGGCTTCGAGGGCGGCTTCGAGCCAACCGAGGAGACGAGCTTCCGCCGCACGGTCGAGATCGACCAGATGGCGATTGCCGAGCTCGGAGTCGGACCGATGCCTGATGCCTTCTTCCGCCGGCTCTCCGAGCTCTTCACCGTCACGAGCAACTGGCATGTCTTCCCCGATTCGCTTCGGGTGCTGGAGGAGCTCCACGCGCGGGAGCTGGTCGTCGGCGCGGTGAGCAACTGGGTTTGGACCCTTCCCGAGCTGCTGCACTCGCTCGAGCTCGCCAGCCAGTTCGACTTCCTGGCGGTGAGCTCGCACGTCGGGTTCGAGAAGCCGCACCCACGAATCTTCGAATGGGCGCTCGAGCGGGCGCGCGTGCCGGCCGATACGGTGATCCACGTCGGCGACCACCTCGATGCCGACGTGCGTGGCGCCGAGGCCGTGGGGATCAGTGGCGTGCTGATCGATCGCGTCGGGCGCTATGCGGCGGACGACCTGCCCGGCGACGTCACGGTGATTCGCTCACTCGACGAGCTGCTGCCCATCGTCGATGAGCGCCTCGACACCGAGGACCGCCTGGCCGGATGACCTCCTCGCGCGAGGAGATGTGGCGCCTGTTCGTCGCGATCCCGCTCAATGATGAGGTGCGCACGGCGGCCACAGCGAGTGCAACTCTGCTTCAGGCGAGGCTCGGTCGTGACGGCTGGCGCTGGGTTGACCCCGAGATGTTTCATCTGACGCTCGCGTTTCTCGGCAACGTGCCCAGCTCGTCGGCCGCCGACCTGGCTCGTCGCCTCGAGACCGTTGCGACTCCTGCCTCCGAGGTCATCGCACGGTGCGGCGGCGTTGGCGCGTTCCCTTCAGGAGCTCGCGCGCGGGTGGTGTGGTACGGCGTCAGTGATGGGGGTGGTGAGATTCGATCCTTGGCTGCACGCGTCAAGGGTTTGCTGGGAGCCGCTGACGAAGCGGCGTTTCGCCCGCATATCACGCTTGCACGGCTGAAATCACACGGTACGGTCGACGTACGAGGCGGCCTCGACCTGGCGGTGCCAAGGTCACGCCTGCTCGTGCGGTCGCTCGTGTTGTACCGGAGTACGTCGCAGTTCCGCCGCACGCGGCACGAACCAATTGCGGTACAGCCGCTCGCCTGATCGACGCTCGCTCGGGTAATTTCAGCTCAGTGCACGAGACCCTGTTGCGTGAGCTTGTACAACTTCGCCGGGTCGTACGGCATACACAGGTCACCGGTTCCGCCGATGTCCCAGGTCCAGGAGATGATCTGAACCGCAGCTATCTGCGTGGATGCAGCATCGCAGTTCGTCACCACGTTTCCGGTGAGATCGACGTGAGCTGTCGGAGCGTAGATCGTGCCCGAGATGTTGAGCACGGTCCCGCCCTCAATGTCGATGCACGCTGAGGTTGCGCAGCTTGGTGTGCCGCCGCCGGTATACGCGGGCATGCTTCCGAACCGGTCATACCAGATCACCATGCCGCCGTACGGGCAGCCGCCAGTTGTCGTCACCGGAGGACAGGGCTGGTCGGGGAGAAGGCCAGCGAGCTTGAGGATCGAACTGGCGGTGAGGTCGATGTTCCCCTGGCACTTCGACGCTCCGGCGGCGGGACAGCTCGCCGCGTACGTCGGATTGTCGGTGTTGTAGATCAGGACCGGCGCCGGCGCGGAACCGCCGGCGAGCGAGTCGAGGGAACCAGTGGAGCCGATCGTGATGCCACCACCCGCGATCACGTAGATGCCGGGTTTCAGCGACACGCGCACCTTCGCACCGATGTTCCATCCGCCGTAATAGATGCCTGGCTGCAGCTCGATGCAATCGAAGCCGGATGGAAGCCCCGGGCAAGCCGATGCGGCTGACGGCGTCCACGGGATCCGGCCCCCGCCCTGCCCGCATCCTTTCGACGAGCTCGCCATCGTCGGGGTACCACCGGCTCCGCATGTGGCTCCTGGAAGCGATGTATCCCACGGCGGAAAGTGAAGTCCGGCGAGCGGATCGCCGAGCTGGCGTGCCGCCTCGTCGAGGCTGCCACCCGGCGTCGGCTGAGATGCCGGTCCGGAGCAACCGCCATGCACGTTGGTCTTCGGCGCCGACAGGACGGCGCCACCATCGATGATCAGGCCGCCCGTAGAGGACGTCGTGCACGTCTCGTCGGACGTCTGGTTCCCGCAGTCCGAGTTCACCTGGACGTATCCGCCTGGTCCGGTGTAGCCAGGGACCGGGTAGATCTGGATTGTCGACGAGCCTCGGACGCGAGCTGACGCGCAGCCGGTTGGACGCAAAGCGACAAGCGAGTTGCTATTGGTGTTGCCGCGTTGTCGCGCCGCCACCGCCTGCGTGGTAACCGATTCGAAGCTCTTGCCCCAGATCCGGGAGAAAAAGGCGTCGTGACGGGCGGTGATCTTGACCTGCACGAAGCCGGGGAGCCCGACGTAGTCGCCGGCATCGGCGTCGGGCGGGTAGTTGACCTCCATCGAAGTTCCCGCTGCGTCCGCGGCGCAGTTGGTGTTGGCCGCGTCAAAGAACCCGTTCTCCAGCGCGTAATGACAGGCAGCCATCCATCCTTGCGTGGAGTCGAAGGTCTGAAGGTGCGTCAGCGGGTCTTCGTCGCTGATAAACCTGGCCGCAGCAAGGGCTGCGGGATCGGCGGCGTTCTGCTCCTGGCGCCGCAACATCCATGAGAAGCCGAGATCCACGACGACTGCCGAGATCGCGAGAAGGACCGTCATCGCAAACGCCACGATGAGCAGGACCTGGCCGCGTTGATCTCTGGCTGATGTCATTGCTGATACTCCATCGCTTGATTGACCACGGCGGAGAGCGAGATCTCATCCGGGATGAGCAGGAATCCGGCAAGGGGCGGTCGCCAGCCGTAGCAGGCGAGGACGGTCACCTGGTTCGAGTTCACGTCGCCCGATCCCGCAAAGTCGCTAGCCATGTCATTGGTCGCATCGGTCTTTGGGAAGTCCTTGGAGCAATCGATGCGCACCACCTGGGAGCTCCCCGTGCACGCCGGGTCTTCGCCGGTACGCGGGTTGATGGTGTGAACCGTCGACGCGCCACCCACGCCCATGCACCAGCCGTACACCGGCACGGTGCACTCGCGGAACGTGTTTCGCAGGTGGGTCGCAGGGTCGATCGCCACCTGGTCGTAGGTGCCCCAGTTGCCGCTCGTGTCCTTCGTCCAGTAGCCCGACCAGCACGCGGTCATTCGGATTCGATCGCTGCTCATGGCGAACAGGCTTCCTTTCAGATGCGCCCGCATCAGCGGCCATCCGTTGGCTGGTGCGTCGCAGGCAAAGTAGCTGTTCGGCGCGGGGAGCAGTGAGTTGTCCGGTGCGAGATTGGACACTGTCGGGCACTGCGACGTCGCGCTGTGCACCGATGCATAGCGAGCGGCCTCGCGTGCGCCGTTCGCGATCTGCTGCTGGTAGAAGATGCCGATGCCAAGCACGATGATTCCGATCAGCACCATCAGGAGCAGCGGCAGCACCAGCGCGAGCTCAACGAGTGCCTGTCCACGCTCGCCACGTGGCGTCAGCACGTGCTCACCTGACCCGGTGGGCAGTCGACGGCGAACTCGCGGGCGCGCTGCAGCCAGATCTCGCCGAGTGACAGCCCCCAATTGAACGGAAGCGCGACGTCGAGGTTGAAGAGCGTCGTGAACCGGTAGCACATGCGAACTTCAACGGTGTGGCTCGCCGGTTCTCCCGGAGACGCGTTGTCGGGGTGATCGGCCATATCGGCCACCCCGGAACATTGGGAAGGGATCGACGAACCAAAGCCGGGGACCGGCTTTCCGCACTGCGGATCCTGTCCATCATGGACGCAGACCCGGACGACTGGCATCGACGTGCAGGTCCCGTCGCTGGCGAAGGTCGTGTTCGCAAGTACCTTCGCCTCACTGCACGCGGCGAGCGCCGCAACCCGATGCAGGTCGTCGTAATACCCGACCTCGGTCGAATCGCCGGGCACCGGAGGATGGTTACGAAGGCGCTCGATGGCGCCTGCCTCAGCGCCTCCGCGCGTCGCCGCTTCAATGGTGATGCTCGCCTGGAAGACTCTTCCGAAGTCGGCGATGCCGAGCAGCAGCACAAGAAGCATCGGAAGCACGAGGGCGAACTCCACGAGCGATTGCCCTCGACGAGAAGCCGAGAGCGGAGACATAGCTAGGCCGGTGGAGGCGGCCCGCCGGGGTCGCCGAAGAAGGTTGGGCACGATCCTGGTCTGCCGGCGTATCGGTCTCTCGGATCACCGAGGATGCCGGCGAAGCCCCCTTGCTCTGATGTTGTCGATGAACTGATCGGTACCGTAGTACCGGGTCCGCACCGTGACTATCGTTCCGGGCGGCTTTCGGTGACGCGGGGCAACGTCGCGGAACACTTCTGGCGGTCCGGTGCAGTCCGGTGATGACGACCGTACGCCGCGCACCTTGCCGATGACCTTGCAGGCACGCCGCGGCGAGGCGCTACGCTGGGCCGATGGTCGAACGGGTCCTGGCCCTTCCCCGCGACGCAGTCCCCGGCGGGACGGCATTCCACGGCATCAAAGCGGCGGACGACGCGACGCTCGCCGACCTGCGTCGCGCCGTCCGCGAGACAGGCCGCTTCCTGAACCGGCCGGACGCCGAGGACGACCCGACCCACAAGCAGCTGATTCCGTACGTCGTCGTACGCGACGGGGAGCGCACCTTCCTGACCGAACGCACGACAGCGGGTGGAGATTCGCGGCTGCACGGCAAGGCGAGCATCGGGGTAGGTGGGCATCTCAATCCGGTCGACGAAGGCGAGAATCCGCTCGACGACGGCCTGCGA
Organism: Candidatus Limnocylindria bacterium; assembly: GCA_035708065.1. Lineage (GTDB taxonomy): Bacteria > Chloroflexota > Limnocylindria > QHBO01 > QHBO01 > JAICUY01. The sequence continues at coordinate 7,012 of DASSTC010000043.1, forward strand.
CGCGAATGGTCCGAGGAGCTGGATGCCGACTGGGAGCCCGAGTTCGAGCTCATCGGGCTGCTGAATGACGAGAGCAACCCGGTCGGCGCCGTCCATCTCGGAATCGTGTTCAGCGTGGACGCGCGCGGTCGTTCGGTCGCGGTGCGCGAGCACGAGAAGCTCACCGGCCGGTGGGCGACGCCTGACGAGGTGTACGCGGCCTGGGATCGCATGGAGACCTGGTCGCAGCTGGTCGCCGAGCAGCTCTTCGACCGAGCCTGAAAACGCGGTAGGCGAGCGCTTGGGTCATACTCAGCCCATGATCCGGCCCGTTCGGCGTCTGGTCTCCGTGGCGGCGCTGGTTCTTGGCTTGGCCGCGCTCGTCGCTCCGGCCGGTGCCGCAACCGATGGGCACGTCACCCGGCTGCACCTGGCCGGCACGATCGACCAGTTCAACGCCGTCTACATTGAAGAGGGGATCAAGGCGGCGGCGGCGAGCAACGCCCTCGCGGTGCTGATCCAGATCGACTCGCCCGGCGGCGACCTGGAGAGCACCCGCAAGATGGTGCAGGCAATCCTGGCGAGCCCCATCCCGGTCATCACCTGGGTCGCGCCGGAGGGTGCCCGAGCCGGCAGCGCAGCGACCTTCATCACGCTTGCCGGCGACGTCGCCGCCATGGCGCCCAACACGAACATCGGCGCGGCGTCGGTCGTCGGTGGTTCGGGCGAGGACCTGCCCTCGACGCTCGAGCGCAAGGTGACGAACGACGCCGTGGCGCAGATCCGTCAGCTGGCCGATCGCCAGGCGCGCAACGCCGACTGGGCGGAATCGGCGGTTCGAGATGCCGCGAGCATCAGCGCAGCCGATGCGGCGGCGATGAAGCCACCGGTCGTCGACTTCGTCGCCGCCGACGAGCAGCAGCTGTTCGCGGAGATCGACCAGGGACGACGCGCTGACGGCCACGCCTATCGGTTCAACGACGGGCCGCTACCCTCGCTGGAAGGCGTCGGGGTGCAGGACGCGAACATGAACTTCGCGCAGTCGTTCCTGCACCTGCTCTCGGATCCGAACATCGCCTTCATCCTGTTCACGATCGGCTTCTATGGGATCCTGGCGGAGCTGTTCCACCCGAACTTCCTGTCGGGAACGCTCGGCGCGATCGCGATCGTGCTCGCCTTCATCGGTTCGAACAGCCTGCCGCTGAACGTGGGCGGTCTGTTGCTGATCCTGCTGGGCATCGGCCTGTTCGTGCTCGAGCTGAACGTGACGAGCTACGGGCTGCTGACGATTGCCGGCATCGTCTCGTTCGTGCTTGGCGCGTTCGCGCTGTACACCGGCGTGGCGCCACCGGGCGAGGAATCTATCGAGGTCAGCGTCAGCCCGGTCCTCATCATCGGTGCGGTGATCGTCACGCTGGTCTACTTCTATGTCCTGATCCGAGCGCTCCTGCAGATGCGTCGCAAGCACAGCCCGGTGTCGCCGATGGCCACGGTGATGGGCAGCGTCGGAACGGCGCAGACGCTCATTGCGCCGACCGGGATCGCCTATGCTGCCGGCGAAGCCTGGTCGGCACGTGCTCGATCGGGCGACATTCATCCGGGGACTCCCGTCCGCGTGGTGGGGGTCAACGGCCTCGAGCTGATCGTCGAGCCGGCGGGCGCCGGCGAACCGTCCACCACAGAGGAGAACCCGAGCCATGCCTAACGACGCCGTCGGGCTGATCATCCTGGTCATCGGCCTGGCCATCCTGCTGGTCCTGATCAGCAGCGTCGTGCACATCGTGCGCGAGTACGAACGCCTGGTCGTCTTCTTCCTGGGCCGCATCCAGGGAGCGCGTGGTCCGGGGATCATCTTCCTGATTCCCTTTATCCAGCAGGCGGTCAAGGTCGACCTGCGCGAGCGCTTCCTGGAAGTGCCGCAGCAGACCTGCATCACCAAGGACAATGCGCCGATCAGCATCGACTTCCTGGTCTACTCGAAGGTCTTCGACCCTCAGGAAACCGTCCTGGCGGTTACCGACTTCACCGGAGCCTCGCAGGCACTGGCCGCGACCACGCTGCGAGCCGTCATCGGCGACATCCCGCTCGACGACGTGCTGGCCAAGCGCGAGGAGATCAACAACGTCCTGCGCACCAAACTCGACGAGGTGACCCATCGCTGGGGCGTGAAGATCACCAGCGTCGAGATCCGCGAGATCGTGCCGCCCCGCGACATCCAGGAAGCGATGAACCGGCAGATGAGCGCCGAGCGCAACCGCCGCGCGGTGATCACCGAGTCCGAGGGCGCGCGGCAATCGACGATCAATGTCGCCGAGGGTGACAAGCAGTCGAACATCCTGCGTGCCGAGGGGGAGCGGCAGGCGCAGATCCTTCGCGCCGAGGGCTTCAGCAATGCGCTGCGCACGATCTTCGCCGCGGCCGAGGGCATCGACGAGAAGACGATGGCTCTCCAGTACCTCGACGCGCTGAAGGTCCTCGGCCAGGGCGACTCGACGAAGTGGATCCTGCCGATGGAGCTCTCCGAGCTGACGCGGCCGATCACCAGCGCCATGCGCGTGGCGCGTGGGAGCGGCGACGTCGCGGAGGGCGGCTCCGCCGGCGGCGGCTGAGCGTCGGATGAGCGGGGGAGGGCGGTCGCGCAGCCTGGCGGCCTGGGCCGGCTGGGTGGCCGGCGCGATCACCGCCGGCTATCTGGGCTACGTGTCGGTTGCCGGGTCACGGCGGCTGGTCCAACCGGAGCGCCGCGCGTTCGAGTCCGAGGACGGCTTGCCGGCCAGTCCGGCCGAGCTCGGGCTGGCGTACGAGGACGTCCGCTTCACGACCGATGACGGCGTGACGCTCTCCGGCTGGCTGATCCCTGCGGAGAAGCCGACGCGGGCAGCGGTGATCGTGCTGCACGGCTTCACCGGGCACCGGCTCGCCGAGCTCGCGGCGTTCGTGCCGTGGATTCAGCCGCGCTACCACGTCCTGCAGTTCGATTTCCGCGGCCACGGCGCGAGTGGCGCGGCCACGATCACGCTGGGCACCCACGAGCGGCTCGACGTCGCTGCTGCGGTCCGATTCCTGGAGGGTCGCGGACTCGGCCCGATCGCGCTCATCGGGCTGTCAATGGGCGCGTCGGTTGCCATCGTCTCCGCCCCGGACCTGCCGGTCGCCGCCGTCGTGGCCGATGCGGCCTTCGCCGACCTGCGCAATCCCGTCGCGAACCGGATGCGCGGCGAGGGCTACCCGCTGGTGCGGCTCGGGGCGTGGATCATCGTGGCGGCGGCCAGCATCCGCGCGCGGGCGAGGCTGCTGTCGCCCATCGACCGCGTGGCCGGCATCTCACCGCGCGGCCTGCTGCTCATCGCGCCGAAGGAAGACGCGCTCATCGACTGGACGCAGTCGCTGCGCCTGTACGAAGCGGCCGGCGAGCCGAAGGAGCTCTACGTCGTCGAAGGCGCGGAGCACTCCACGGCGCGCTGGGTGGGAGGCCGGCAGTACGAACGGCGGGTTCTTTCCTTCCTGGGGCAGCATCTATAATCGCCCCGCCGTTCCGGTGGTGTCCGCCGTCACCGCCATGGCGCCCGTTTCGCATCGGATAGAGGACTTGCATGGCTGCCACCAAGGTCCTGGTCGTCGACGACGACCTGAACATCCAGCGTGTGCTCGTCTTCACGCTGAAGCAGGAAGGCTTCGAGGTGCTCGTCGCCTCGGATGGCGCGACCGGCGTCGAGATGGCGAAGAACGCGCAGCCGGACCTCATCCTCATGGATGTCGCGATGCCCAAGCTCAACGGCTATGCCGCGACGCAGCAGATCCGCCTCGCCGAGCAGGGTCACCGCACGCCGATCATCATGCTCACCTCCGAGGCCGACGTCGGCGAGCGTGTCAAAGGACTCCGCGCCGGGGCGGACGACGACATCGTCAAGCCGTTCCATCCGCTCGAGCTCATGGCGCGCATCAAAGCGCTGCTCGCGCGCAGCGGCGGCGGGTCGAAGGCCGAGCAGGAGGCTGCCACGCTCGGGCGGCTCTGCGTCTTCTACGGCGCGAAGGGTGGCGTCGGCACGACGACGATCGCGATCAACACCGCCATCGCGCTGGCCCGCGACATGAAGCGCCGGGTCGGCCTGATCGACGCCAACCTGCAGTTCGGCGACCTGCGCGTCTTCCTGGACCTGGGCCTCGACACCGCGTCGATCGTGAACGCGATCGGCGAACCGGACCTCGACAGCGACCTGCTCCACAAGCTCACGGTGAAGCACCACACCGGGATCGAGCTGCTGCCGGCGCCACCCTCGCCGGAGGCCGCCGACATCGTGGTCGAGCGCCAGCGCCTGCATCCCGAGGCCCTGTCGAACGTCCTGAACCTGTCGCGCAAGCTCTACGACTACACGATGGTCGACATGGTGAAGACCATCGACGACTTCAACCTGCAGCTGTTCGACGAGGCGGACGTGATCTTCGTGGTGATGACCGCCGATCTCTCCTGCCTGAAGAATGTGCGGCTGGTGCTCGAAACGATGTCGAGCCTCGGCTACGAGCGGAGCAAGGTGCAGCTGGTGCTGAACCGCTCGAACGCGTTCACCGGGATCAACGTCAACAACGCCGAGTCGGCGCTCGGCCGCAAGATCGACTACCAGATCATGAATCGCTACGACATCGCCATCAAGGCGCTGAACTCGGGGGAGCCGTTCATGTCCTCGAGCCCGGATACGCCGCTCGGGCGCAGCGTGATCGAGTTCGCGCGAGCCCTGGACGCGGAGCTCGCCGCCGAGACCGTCGCCGCCGGCTGATCCTTCCCTCGCACCTTGTGCCTGCCGGTAAGCCGGTGGTAATGGCCCGGTAAGGACCGATGCGTAGGCTGGCGCATGCCGGTCGGCGCTGGAGTTTGGGAGGCGAGCAGGCGCGCGACCGGCATAGTCTCGAGTCCTGCTGCCGCTTCCCGCTGGTGGTCCATGCTGGCGCAGACGCTCAGCGCGTCGGTCCTCGGCGTCGACGGCGTTCCGGTGCGCGTCGAGGTCGATGTCGCGTTCGGCCTCCCGGGACTGACCATCGTCGGCCTGCCGGGCAGCGCCGTGCAGGAGGCGCGCGAACGGGTGCGCAGCGCCATCCGCAACAGCGGCTACGAGATTCCTGCCCGTCGGATCACGGTGAACCTCGCCCCGGCCGACCTCCCCAAGGAGGGGACCGGCTATGACCTTGCGATTGCGGTCGGGATCCTGGCCGCGTCCGGGCAGATCCGGGATCTGGACGTGGAGACCGGCCTCCTCGGCGAGCTCGCGCTGGACGGGTCGTTGCGCCCCATCCCGGGCGCCATGGCACTCGTCGCGGCCATCGGCGAGGCAGGCATCCACGGCGTCGTCGTCGCCCCCGGCAACCGCTGGGAGGCGGCAGCGGTGCGCGGCGTCGCGGTTCATGCCGCCGAAACGCTCGGGCAGGCGATCGGCCATCTGTCGGGTGCGCATCCATTGCCGCCGATCGAGCCGACGCCGTTGAGCGACGCGGCTCCGACCGATGCCCCGGACCTGTGCGAGGTCGCCGGCCAGCCGCTGGCGCGGAGGGCGCTGGAGATTGCGCTGGCCGGGGGCCACAACCTTGGCCTCGTCGGACCGCCCGGCGTTGGCAAGACGCTGCTGCTGCGCTGCGCGGCCGGCCTCCTTCCGCCGCTGTGCGATGACGAGGCGGTCGAGGTGAGTCGCATCTACTCGGTTGCCGGCCTGGCCGATCGGCGCCGTCCGCTGACCCGCCGGCGACCGTTCCGTGTTCCGCATCACACTATCTCGACCCAGGCCCTTGTCGGCGGCGGCCCGCGCGTCCGTCCCGGCGAGGCATCGCTGGCGCACCGCGGCGTGTTGTTCCTCGACGAGGCGCTTCAGTTCCGCACCGACGCGCTCGACGCGCTTCGCCAGCCAATGGAAGCAGGCGTCGTCTCGATCGCGCGTGTCGACGGTGCGCTGCAGCTGCCGGCGCGGTTCACGCTGCTCCTGGCGTTCAATCCGTGCCCGTGTGGCTGGCGCAACTCCGGGACCGGGCTGTGCCGCTGCGACGATGCGGTGGCGCGCCGGTATGCCATGCGCCTCTCGGCCCCGATGCGGGATCGGATCGACCTGTGGGTGCAGATGACCCCGGGAGCGCGACGCCGCACGGCGCTCGATGGGAACGAGGCGAGCAGCGCGGTCGCGCGTCGAATCGCCGCTGCGTGGCAGCGCCGCCACGACCGGCGGCAGGTCATTCGCCCGGTCGCCGCAGCCCAGACGAGCCTCCAGCGCAAGGTGGCCGCCGAGCTCGAACGATCCGCCCGGCACTACCGCCTCTCGGCGCGCCGAGTGGACGGCACGGCCCGCGTCGCCCGGACGATCGCCGACCTCGAGGGCGCTGGGACCGTCAGCGTCGACCATGTCCGCGAGGCGATCGGCTACCGTGCCAGGGGGGCCGAATGATCGGCGTTGGTCGAGCGTCCGGCGGGCTTGCCGATCAACGTGGAGATCAGCCGGCCGCCGGCGACGAAGACACCTCGCAACCCGAGCGCGGCGGTGGCTGGCGCAGCGTGGATCTTGCCGCGATGGATCCGGTTGCCGATCGCCCGTTCTGGCTGGCGCTGTCGCAGCTGCCCGGAATCGGTCCTGTCGGGTTCGGCAGGCTGCTGCAGCGCTACGGCAGCGCGGCGGCCGCCTGGGCCGCGGGCGCCGACCTGCTGCGCGAGCTCCCGCGCGTGCCCGAGGACACCGAGCTTGCGCGCCGCCGGCTGCGGCGTGAACGACCGCTCGACATCGCGAAGCGTCTCGAAGCGGCGACCCATCGAACCGGTGGAACCATTCTCACCGCGCTGGATGCGGCGTACCCCGCGGCACTGACTGCCCTCGACGTTCGTCCGCCGGTGCTCTACGCCCGCGGCGACCTGGCTGTCCTGGACGCGCCGTGCGTGGCGATCGTCGGCACACGGCAGGCGAGCGGCTACGGTCGCGCGACGACGACCGAGCTCGCCGACGAGCTGGCCCGCGCCGGGGTCACCGTCGTCTCGGGGCTTGCCTTGGGGATCGACGGAGAGGCGCACACCGCAGCGATCGCCGCAGGCGGCCGGAGCGTGGCGGTGCTGCCGTCGTCACTGGATCGCATCTATCCGCCGCGGCATCGGCGGCTCGCCGACGAGCTGGTTGCATCGGGCGGGGCCCTCGTCTCGGAGCTCGCGCCCGGCCAGCCGTCCGGCCGCCCGGACTTCGCGCGGCGTAACCGGATCATCGCGGGGCTGTCGATGGCGGTGGTTGTCGTCGAGGCGCCCGATCGCAGCGGTGCACTGCTCACCGCCAGCGCGGCGATCGCCTACGAGAAAGAGCTGTATGCGGTCCCGGGGCCGATCGACGCCGCCACGTCGCGTGGCTGCAACCGCCTGATCGCCGATCAGCAGGCGACGCTCGTGACCTCGGCCGCCGCGCTGCTCCAGCAGATCGGGGCGCGTCGCGGCGATCGTCCGGTCGCCGTGGCAACGCTCTCCGAGGCGGAGGGACAGGTCCTCTACCATCTGCTGCGGCGGAGTGGCTCGATCGAGGAGCTGATGGAGCGGACACAGCTCGCGACAGGAGCGCTGGCGAGCGCGCTGACGCTGCTCGAGACACGTGGCCTCGCCACTTCGTACGGTGGCGCGACCTTCCATCCGACGCTCGTGGCCCGGCGCATCGGCAGGCGGGAGCCGACATGAAACGCGGCCGTCCGGCTATACTGCCGGCGCCATTGCGGCTTCCCCGGTGCCCATCGGGAAGTCAGTCCCGCAGGGAGTCTGTGTCTATTGCATTCGATCCGTAACGTCCGCGCGGCGCTCCGCGCCCCGTTCGAATCGCTTGGCCTTCTGCTGAGCAAGAATCGAGCCGCTACTCGCGTCTCGATCACCGCCATCGCCCTTTCGCTCGTCTTCGTGGTCTCCCAGCAGGGAGTCAGCCGCGCAGGACCAGAGCCGGTCGTCGCACCACCGCATTCCATCCTCCCGGCCAACGTCGGTGTAGGGATCGCGACGAACGCATCGGTGATCATCCCCTTCGACCAGCCCGTCGACCGCACCTCGGTCGCCGCCGGTCTTTCGGTACTGCCCGACGCCTCGGTTGTTTTGCGCTGGAGCGCCGACAGCCGCAGCGTCGAGCTGATTCCGCAGCGTCGCTGGATGACCGACGAGCGCTACGTTGTGCTGCTGTCCTCCGCGGTTCGCTACGAGGGCGGCGGCGCGATCGGCCAGGCGAAGCGCCTCAGCTTCACGACCGAGACCGCCCCGACCGTCAGCAACTTCGAGCTGCAGTACGTGCCGCAGGACCCGGCCGGTCTTGACGGTCGGAAGAGCGACGGCCTGAGCGAGTTCGCACCGCGCGAGAACGGCGTGGTCGCGGGCAGCATCGAGGAACGCTCGCGTGCGCTCGCGGCCCGAGCGGCGCCGCGCGATACCGCCGACGGCGTGAGCGCGCACACCGAGGTGAGCATCGAGTTCAGCACCCCGATGGACGAGCGGGAGGTCGCCGAGCATTTCGCGATCAGTCCGCACGTCGACGGTGATATCGCCTGGCGTGGCCGCACCCTCGTCTTCACCCCGGCTGAGCCGTTCCAGGCCGGCGCGCGCTACGCCATCAGCCTGGCGGGCGTCCACGATCGGCTCGGCAATCCGCTCGGCGGCGATTCGAGCTTCTCGTTCACCACCATCGCTGCCGGCCAGCCGATCAAGGTCACTCCGAAGGACGGTGAGCGCAACGTGACGTCGCGCGAGGTCTCGCTGTGGTTCTCGCAGCCGATCGACACGACGCGCACCGACAAGGCGTTCTCGCTGACCGATCTGGCCACGAAGAAGGCCATCGACGGCAAGCTGACCTGGAACGACGCTCGGACCCAGCTCACCTTCACCGCCGACAGGGCGCTGGCCAAAGGCCATCACTTCCGGATCAGCATCGGCGAGGGAGCCGTCGACAGCGACGGCAATGCGGTGAGCGTCGACGCGACATTCAGCACCAAGGCCGCTCCGGCGCCGGCGCGCTCCGGCACGTCCACGTCCACCCGAAGCCAGACGCGCCCCGTTCCGAAGCCGCCCGGCCCGGCGTCGAGCCTGGTCGGCTACGCGCTCAACCAGGTGAACGCCGCGCGAGCGGCCTACGGCTTCCGGGCGCTGGGTCTGGACGGCGCGGTATCGGCCGTGGCAAACGCGCACGCCTGGGACATGCTGCGCAATGGCTACTTCAGCCACACGGGGCTCGATGGCTCGACGGTGCGCACCCGCCTGTCGCGCGCAGGCGTGCCCTACAGCTACGCGGGCGAGAACATCTGCTACCGCGCCGGTTTCAGCGTCCAGTCGACCCTGAACTGGTGCCATGCGCAGTTCATGGCGGAGCCCTACCCGGGCTACTACAACCACATCGGCAACATCCTGAACCCCGATTTCTCGCGTCTGGGTGTCGGGATCGCCGCAAGCGGCAACAAGGTCTACGTGGTCTGGGACTTCACCGGTTGACCGATGCGGCCGCCTTCGGCGGCCGGTCGACCAGGAGTGATCAGGCCGGGTAGGACCGGTAAGCCGTCGGTAACGGTCCGGCGAGAAGCGGGTGCTACACTCCGCCCTCGTATGCCTGCATCCAAGCGCAGCCTCGGCAACGATCTCGTCATCGTGGAGTCGCCGGCCAAGGCGAAGACCATCGAACGCTACCTCGGCCCCGGTTACGACGTCATGGCGTCGGTCGGGCACGTCCGCGATCTTCCCGAGCGCGGGCTCGGCGTCGACGTCGAGCACGACTTCGCGCCGCGCTACGAGCCACTGAAGGCGAAGAAGCGGGAGCTGGAGAAGCTCGCGAGTGCCGCGAAACGGGCCGACACCGTCTGGCTGGCAACCGACCTCGACCGCGAGGGTGAGGCGATCGCCTGGCATATCGCCGAGTACGTGAAGCTGCCCGACGATCGGCTGCGCAGGGTCACCTTCTCCGAGATCACCCAGGGAGCCATCGAGGAGGCGTTCGCCCATCCGCGGAGCATCAACCTCGACCTCGTCAACGCTCAGCAGGCGCGTCGCATCATCGATCGACTGGTCGGCTACAAGCTCAGCCCGCTCGTCGCGAGCAAGATCCGGCGCGGCCTGTCCGCCGGCCGCGTCCAGAGCGTCGCGGTCCGGCTCGTGGTCGAGCGCGAGCGCGAGATCGAGGCGTTCACGCCCGAGGAGTACTGGAGTCTCACCGCCCTGCTCGACCGCCGGGAGGCAGCTGGCCGCTTTGCGGCGGAGCTGACCAGGATCGACGGTGAGAAGGCGCGCGTCGGCTCCGAGGCGGAGGCGCGCCAGCACGAGGCCGCGCTGCGCGGAGCGCAGTACAGCGTCGAGAAGGTGACGCGCAGTGAGCGGAAGCGCAGCGCCCCGCCGCCCTTCACGACCAGCACCCTCCAGCAGGAAGCGTCGCGCAAGCTCGGATTCGGCGCGCGCCGGACCATGAGTGCCGCACAGAAGCTGTACGAGGGCATCGCTCTGCCCGAGGGCCAGGTCGGCCTGATCACCTACATGCGGACCGACTCGCTGGCCATGGCGACCAGCGCGGTCGGCGAGGCGCGTGAGCTCATCGGCCAGCGCTACGGCGGCGACTTCGTGCCGAAGCGCCCGAACGCCTACCGGACGCGCAGCCGTGGCGCCCAGGAGGCGCACGAGGCCATCCGACCGTCGAGCTTCGCCCGCACGCCCGAATCGGTCCGGGCGCACCTGCGGCCCGACGAATACCGGCTGTACGAGTTGATCTGGAAACGCGCGCTTGCCAGCCAGATGGTCCCGGCTCGCTTCGAGCAGGTCGGCGTCGACGTCGCCGCCGGCCGCTACACGCTGCATGCCGGGGCGAGCAAGCGGGTCTTCGACGGCTACCAGGCGGTCTACGTCGAGGGGCGTGACGACGAGGAGGACGAGCGGTTGACCGTGCTGCCCGACCTCCGCGAAGGCGAGCTTTTGAGCCTTGCCGACCTCGAAAGCGAGCAGCACTTCACCCAGCCGCCGCCGCGCTACACCGAGGCGAGCCTGATCAAGGCGCTCGAGGAGCACGGCATCGGTCGTCCGTCGACCTATGCGCCGACGATGGAGACGATCCGTGAGCGCGGCTACGTGACGATCGAGGACCGGCGGCTCCATCCAACCGAGTCGGCGACGCGCGTCACCGACCTCCTGGTCGAGCACTTCCCTGAGATCGTCGACCTTGATTTCACGGCGAACATGGAGGACCAGCTCGACCAGGTTGCCGCGGGCGAGCACGAATGGGTGCCGATGGTGCGCGACTTCTACACGCCGTTCGCCGAGAAGGTCAGCGAGGGCAAGCAGAACATCGCCAAGCAGATCGAGATGACCGACATTCCGTGCCCGCTGACCGGCGACCGCGGGGACAAGCTGGTGAAGCGCTTCGGCCGCAACGGCTGGTTCCTGGGCTGCCAGTCGTATCCCGAATGCAAGTACACCCAGCCGCTCCCCGGCGAGGAGCCGGAGGCGCTCGACATGCCGGGCGTCGGCGAGGTCTGCCCCGAGTGCGGGCTGGGCCACCTCGCCGCGAAGCGCGGTCGCTTCGGGCCGTTCGTCGGCTGCGACCGCTACCCGGAGTGCCGCTACATCAAGAAGGACACGCAGCCGGCCAGCGAGCGGTTCGGCACCTGCCCGCAGTGCAACCAGGGAACGGTGGTCGCGAAGCGCAGCCGACGGGGCCGCACCTTCTGGGGCTGCGATCGGTATCCCGACTGCGATTACTCGACTTGGACGCGCCCCGGGACGGAGGCGGCTCCGCGTGCGGGCGCCGGAGCGCCCACCTCTGACGCATTGCCGGACGGCTCCACGAATGGCAGCGCCGGGCGGGTCGCCACGCGTCGCCGCCGGCGGGTTGCGACTCGCGACGGCGGCCGGCGTGCCTGACGCGGCGGGTGCCCTGGAGCGCTTCCTCGGCCACCTCGCCGCCCGCAACGCATCGCCGGGTACCGTCGTAGAGTACCGCCGTCACGCCGGCGAGTTCATCAGCTTCCTGGACGAGGCGAACGTTGGCTGGGAGGCACCCGACCGTCACGCCGTGCGACGCTATCTCTCGTCGCTGGCCGACCGCGGCCTCTCTCCATCGGCGGTGGCCGGGCGGGTGGCTGCGATCCGCGCGTTCTACCGCCACGCGACCCGGGAAGGATGGATCAGCGCCGACCCGCTGGCCGGCGTGCGCAGCCCGAAGCGGCCACGCCGGCTGCCGAAGGTGCTCTCCGCGGCGCAGGCCGAGCAGCTCGTCGAGGCGCCGGTACACGCGCCGGCTCACGGCGGCAGGGCCGCCGCGCTGCGGCTCCGAGACGCAGCGCTCCTGGAGCTGCTGTACGCCACCGGGATGCGCATCAGTGAGCTCGCCGGCCTGACGATGCATCGCGTCGACGTCACCAGACGCCGGCTGCGCGTCGTCGGCAAGGGCAACAAGGAGCGCGAGCTGCTGTTCGGTCGCCACGCCGCGGACGCGCTGGCGCGCTACCTGCGCGACGCCCGCCCGGCCCTCGCGAACCGCGGCGGCGAAGCCGTGTTCCTGAACGCTTCAGGCTCGCCGCTCAGCGCGCGGGGCGCCCGGCTGGCGGTCGATCGCTGGGTCGCGCGCTCCGGGATCGGCGTGGGCGCTTCGCCACACACGCTGCGGCACTCATTCGCCACGCATCTGCTCGAGGGTGGCGCCGACCTGCGCAGCGTCCAGGAGCTGCTCGGGCACGCGGACCTCGCCACGACCCAGATCTACACCCATCTTTCGGATGCCAGGGTGCGGGAGGTGTACCGCGCCGCGCACCCGCGTTCGGGCCAGGCGGAGGCTGGGCCGCGGTCGTCGTGATCGGGTCGCGAGCGTGACCAACGCCGGCGCGGCCGCACCGGCGCCCCAATCGAGCGCGCCGAGCACGGCGCGCGTGCTCGTCAACGCGAGCCTGATCCTGACCGTCGCGGCGCTCGCCAGCCGGCTGCTGGGCTGGGTGCGGCTCCTGGTCATCGGCTCGCAGTTCGGCGCGAGCCGCGAGCTGGATGCATACTTCGCCGCCTTCCGCATTCCGGACGCGATCTTCCAGCTCGTGGTCGCAGGCGCGCTGTCCGCGGCGCTCATCCCGGTCTTCCAGGGCTATCGCGCCCGTGAGCAGGAGGGCGAGGCGTGGCGCCTGGCCAGCAGCGTCATCAACCTGGTCGTCATCGCGCTCGCCGGGCTGAGCCTGCTGATGGCCATCTTTGCGCCCATGATCGTCCCGATCGTGGCGCCCGGCTTCGATGCGCCGACCACCGAGCTCACCGTGCGGATGACCCGCGTGATGCTGCTCAGCCCCGTGTTCATCGGCATGGGCGCCGTGGTCAGCGGGATCCTCAACTCGTACGAGCGGTTCGCGATCCCGGCCATCGCTCCGCTCATCTACAACCTGGCGATCATTCTGGCGGCCATCTTCCTGGCGCCGGTGATGGGCGTCGAGGGGCTGGCCGTCGGTGTCGCGGTCGGCTCACTGGCGCACCTCGCCATCCAGCTGCCGAACCTCGGCAGGGTGGGGCAGCGCTACGACCTGAGCATCGGTCTGCGACATCCGGGCGTGCGCAAGGTTGCCTGGTTGATGGGACCGCGGATGCTGGGACTGGCGGCCGGTCAGATCAACTTCATCGTCAGCACGGTGCTCGCCTCGGGCCTCGCGGAAGGCAGCATCACCGCGTACAACTACGCGTTCCAGCTCAGCCAGATCCCGGTCGGCGTGCTGGGCGTGAGCGTCGCGGTCGCGCTCTTCCCGACGTTGTCACGCGATGCGGCGCTTGGCCGCATCAATGAGATCCGGCGCCAGGTGGCGGGCAGCCTGCGGATCCTGGTCTTCCTGGCCGCGCCCCTGACGGCGATCATGATCGTGCTCGCCGAGCCGCTGGCCGCGGTCTTCTTCCAGTACGGCCTGTTCGGTCAACGGGCGACCGAGCGGACCGCCAGCGCCCTTGTGTTCTTCAGCATCGGCCTGGGCGGGCACATCGTCGTCCACGTCCTGACGCGTGCCTTCTACGCGATGCAGGACACCCGCACGCCGGTGCTGTGGGCGATCCTCGCCGTCGCCATCAACGTGCCGCTGATGATCCTGCTGGTCGGACCGATGGGCGTCGCCGGGCTGGCCCTGGCGCTGTCGATCAGCGCCGTGCTGGAGGTCATCGGTCTGGTCTGGGCATTGCGCCGGAGGATCGACTCGGTGGAGGAGGCCAGCGTGCTGCGATCGGTGGGCCGCTCCGCCGTGGCGGCGGCGGCGGCTGCGCTGCTCATGCTCGGTGGGCTGCGCCTGGTCGAGGACTGGTTCGGGTCGCTGCTCGCCAACGCGCTCGGCCGGCTGCTGGTGCTCGCCGGGCTGTCGGCAGCGGGGATCGCGATCTTCGTCCTGGTCGCCGCGGCGCTCCACTCGCCGGAGCTGGCGCAGGTACGCTCGCAGCTGTCGCGGCGGCTCGGTCGCAACGCGCCATGATCCAGGTTCGGAACGCGTGCGAGACCGATGCGGCCGCCTGGCAGGACTTCCTGTCGCGGACCGCCTCCGGCGATTTCCTGCATGACTGGGAGTGGGCCCAGGTGGCCGCCTTCGACGGGCAGCCGCAGCAGCGCTTCGTGGCCGAGGAGGACGGCATGCTGGTGGCCATCGCCGCCGCGCAGGTTCGCCGTTTGCCGCTGGGCAAGTCGTTCTGGTACGTGCCGCACGGCCCGGTCATGGACTACACGGATGCACGTGCCGGCGAGCGGTTGCGTGTCATGGCGGCCGCGCTGCGCGATGCGGCGCGTTTTGCCGGTGCCCTGGCGGTCAAGCTCGAGCCGCGCGTTCCCGCCGGGTCGGCTGCGGCGCGCCTCTTCACAGGCCTCGGGCTGCGCGCGGAGGTCGCAACCCTGCAGGTCGCCCAGACGCGGATCGTGCCGCTCGACGATGACGAGTCGCTGCTTGCCGGGTTCGACAAGGACACGCGGTACGCGGTGCGCCGCGCGGAGCGCGAGGGCGTCGAGGTGCGCGTGATCAGCGATGCGGCCGACGATGCCCCGGTCGATCGGCTGCACGAGCTCGTCGTCGAGACGCAGCGGCGCGCCGGCTTCCCCATGCCGAGCCGCAGCCGCTACCGGCTGGTGTGGCACGCGCTCGGCGGCGCGGGCCGCGCCCGAATCTTCGAGGCTTGGCTCGCCGACAGGCTGCTCGCCTCGGGGATGCTGGTCGTGGAGGGTGATCGGTCGTTCTACCTGTTCGCCGGCTCGCGGCGCGAGGAACGCGGCGAGCCGAAGCGCTACGCCACCTATGCGCTGCAGTGGGCGATGATCCGCGACGCCCGGGCGCAGGGAGCAAGGCATCACGACCTGTGGGGCGTCGCGCCGCCGGGTGCCGGTACGGCACATCGCTGGTACGGCGTCGGGCTCTTCAAGAAGGGATTCGGCGGGGAGGAGGTCGTCTGGGCCGGCACGTGGGACGTCGTCGTGGACGCCACGCTGTACCGGCTGCGCACCGCTGTCGGAATGCTGCGCGGCTGGGCCGCCAGGCTGCGACGATGAAGGGGTGATGACCCAACCACGCATGGGGCTCGGCGCGCTGACCGACGTCATCGAGCCGCGAAAGGTCCTCGGGATTCCCGGCGGCGAAGTGGGCGCGCTCGCCTACGACTCGCGCAATGTCGCGCCCGGAACGCTCTTCTTCGCCGTCCCGGGTGTCCATGTCGATGGGCACGACTACGTGCGCAGCGCGATCGAGCGCGGTGCGATCGCGCTCGTCGTCGAGCGCGAGCTCGACGACATCGCCGTCCCACAGCTGATCGTCGACAGCTCGCGCCGGGCATTGGCCGACGCCGCCGACGCGTGGTTCGGCCGGCCGTCCGAGCATCTCGAGGTGATCGGCGTCACCGGCACCGACGGCAAGACGACGACGACCTTCATGGCGGTCGCCATGCTGCTCGCCGAGGGCCGCAACCCGGGGCTCATCGGCACCGTCGCGCGCCGCGTCGGCAACGTCCAGGAGCCGAACGATGACCGCAACACCACGCCCGAGGCGCTCGAGCTCCAGCAGCTGCTGGCCGAGATGGTCGCCGCGGGCAACGACAGCGTGGTGATGGAGGCGACGTCGCACGGCCTGGCGCTCGACCGCGTTCGCAACTGCCGCTTCGACGCCAGCATCGTGACCACCGTGACCAGCGAGCACCTGGAGTTCCACGGTACGCTCGAGGCGTATCGCGCCGCCAAGGCGAAGCTCGTCGAGGAGGCGCCGCTGGCCGTGCTCAACGCGGACGACGCGACGTTCGGCTACTTCCTCGACCGCGCCCGCGATCGTGTCGTCACCTATGCCGTCGAGGCCGATGCCGACGTGCGCGCCACCGCCGTCGATGCAGGCGCCGGCGGCACTCGCTTCACCGTGCGTGGTCCGCGCTGGAGCGGCGAGGTCTCACTGCAGATTCCCGGCTGGTTCAACGTCCACAACGCGCTCGCGGTGCTGGCGCTGGCCGAAGGGCTGGGCCTCGACCCCGCGGTGGCGGCGCGCGGCGTGAGCCAGCTGCCCGGCGTGCCGGGGCGCATGGAGCGCATCGACGAGGGCCAGCCGTTCACCGTGATCGTGGACTACGCCCACACCGCCGATGCGCTCGAGAAGGTGCTCGGCATCCTCCGCCCGCTGACCGCCGGGCGGCTGATCGCGGTGTTCGGCTCGGCAGGGGAGCGCGATCGGACGAAGCGACCGGCGATGGGCGCCGTCTCGGCGCGTCACGCGGACGTGACGATCGTCACCGACGAGGATCCGCGGCTGGAGGACGGCCACGCCATCAACCGCGAGATCGCCACAGGGGCGCTCCACGCCGGCGCAGTCGAAGGCGAGAACCTGTTCGTGATCGACGACCGCCGCGAGGCGATCGGCCATGCCATCACGCTGGCGCGCGCGGGCGACGTGATCCTGCTGGCGGGCAAGGGCCACGAGCAGTGCATCATCTATGGCACCGAGCGCCGCTGGTGGGACGAGCGCGAGGTGGCGCGCCGGGCGCTGCGCAGCACCGGATTCGAGCGCGCGGCGGATGGCTGAGCTGCACGCCTGGCGGGTGACCGATGCCGACGCCTGGAACGACTTTGCCACCGGTGCATCCCATCGCTCGTTTCCACAGCTCTGGGAGTGGGGCGAGCTGCGACAGCCGTTCGGCTGGCGCCCGGTGCGCATCGTGGTCGGGGAGCGCCAGGGCGCGCCGCTGGCCGGTGCCCAGGTGCTCATTCGCGACGTGCCGCTGTTCGGCTGGCGCCTCGGCTACGCGCCGCGCGGCCCGATTGGAGACCTCCACGACGAAGCGGTGCGCACCGCCGCATTCGCCGCGCTGCGCGCGCTGGCGCGTCGCGAGCGGATCGCCACGCTGAAGGTCGATCCGGAGGCGACCCCGGAGTCGGCCTTCGGTCGGGCCCTGCTGGCGCCGCCGTGGCGGGCGGCCGCCAAGGTCCAGCCACCGCGCACCCGCATCGTCGATCTGCACGCGTCCGAGGAAGAGCTGCGCGGGGGCATGCGACGCAAGCATCGGCAGTACGTCAACAAGGCGCAGCGCGCCGGCGTGACCGTCGAGTGGCTCGACCACGCGGCCGGGGGCATCGGTCAGGCGCTGGCGGACTTCTATCGGATCTACACCTTCACCGCCGAGCGTGCGGGGTTCGTGGCACGGGCCGCCCGCTACTACCAGCGCGTCTGGGAGCTCTTCGCGCCCGCCGGCCGGGCTCGTCTCCTGTTCGCCAGCCTGGACGGTGAGCGGGTCGCCACCCTGTTCTGCTTCGTGTGCGGCGATCGCGTCGCCGAGGCATTCGGCGGAATGACCGATGCCGGCGCCGACTCTCGGGCCAACTACCTGCTCAAGTGGGAGGCGATCCGCGGCTTTCGGGAGCGTGGGGCGGCGACGTACGACCTGTGGGGCCTGGCCACCGGCGGCATCGCGCAGTTCAAGGAGGGGTTCGGCGGGCGGCAGGTCGACTACGTCGGCGCGCGCGACTGGCCGTTGCAGCGGCCGCAGGACGCGGCCCTTCGGCTGCTGCTGCCCGCCTACGGCATCGCCCAGCGTGCCAGGCTGCGGCTGTCGGGTCGCAGGCTGGCCGGGAGCGACGACTGATGGCCGGCGCTCGCGTCCGTCCGGCCGACCCATCCGATCGCGCGGCGTGGGACGCGTTCGTGGCGGGTCGGCCCGAGGGCGATCTGCTGCAGTCGTGGACCTGGGGCGACTGCTCGGCGCTTGCCGGCGAGCCGCCGGCCAGGATCGTCGCCCAGGGGCCGAACGGCGCGCTACGCGGCGTCGCACAGGCGCTCGTCCGACCGGCCGGCATTCGCCGCAGCGTGGCGTATGTGGCGCACGGCCCCGTCTGGGAGCGCGACGCGCCTGACGGCAGCGAGCTGCTTGGCGCGCTGCTCGCCGGGCTGCACGAGCTCGCGGCCGAGCACCGGGCGCTGGTCGTCAAGCTCGACCCGCGCGCCGGCAGCGACGCGGCAGCGGTGGCCTCCCAGCTCGAGCGCTTCGGCCTGCGCCGCGGCAACGACCTCCAGGCGCCGACGACGCGCATCGTGGACCTCGCCGCCGGGGAAGAGGAGCTCATGGCGTCGTGGCATGCCGATGCCCGGCGGCTGTCGCGGCGAGCCGGACGCGAAGCTGTCGAGGTGCAGGTCGACCGCACCGGCGACCCAGCGGCGATCGCCACCCTTCATCGGTTGCTGGAAGTGACCGCCGGCCGCGCCGAGTTCCGCGTCCGCTCGCTCGCCTTCCTCGAGCGGCTGGCGGCCGGGTTCGCCGAGCACGACGGCTGGTACCTCGGCATCGCGCGGTTCGAGGGCACGCCGTTCGCCGCGATGGCCATGCCGCGCCTCGGAGACCGGGCGTACTACCTGTACGGGGCGTCGCTGCGCGAAGCGGCCTACAAGCACAAGTATGGGCCGTACGCGGTGATGGCCACGCTGCAACGCCGGCTGGCCGCCGACGGGGTGCACGAGCTCGACATGTGGGGCGTCGTCGAGGCCGACGACCCGGACGCGGACCCTGCCTGGCAGGGATTCTCCGCGTTCAAGCGCACGTTCGGCGGCACGCCGCTGCGGCACCCCGGCCTGTTCGACCTGGTGACCGATCCGTTCTGGTACCGCCTGCGCGAGCTGCGCCAGTCCGCACTCGGGTTGCTCGGCCGCTGAGCGAGGACTGAGCGCGGGGAGCCGCGTGCTACCATCGAACGACCATGGACCTGGCACGCCTCCGGGCCGCGCCGGCTGCCGTCGTCCAGCGCATCACCCGTTCCTCGGACGACGCGGCCGGTCCCCATTCGACGATCAGTGACGTAGTCGCCGAAGCGCAACGTCACCGCCCGAGCATCAACGTCGGGCTGATCGAGCGCGCCCACGGCGTGGCGGCGACGGCGCACGAGGGCCAGCTGCGCGCATCGGGTGAGCCGTACATCACCCACCCGGTCGATGTCGCCTTCTACCTCGCCGAGCTGCAGATGGACGCCGAGACGATTGCCGCGGCGCTGCTCCACGACGTTCCCGAGGACACCGACTTCACGCTCGCCGACATCGAGAAGCGGTTCGGCCGCGAAGTGGCGCGGCTGGTCGACGGGGTCACCAAGCTCTCGAAGTTCGGCAGCGCCCGGTCGATGGAGGAGCAGCAGGCCGAGAACATCCGGAAGATGTTCATGGCGATGGCCGAGGACGTGCGGGTGGTCATCATCAAGCTCGCCGATCGCCTGCACAACATGCGCACGCTGCAGTACATGCCGGCCGACAAGCAGCTGCGCATCGCCCGCCAGTCGATGGAGATCTACGCGCCGCTGGCGCATCGGCTGGGGATGTGGCAGATCAAGTGGGAGCTCGAGGACCTGTCGTTCAAGTACCTCGAGCCGGAGCACTACCGCAAGCTCGTCGAGATGCTTGCCGACCGACGCAAGGCGCGCGAGTCGTTCGTCAACAAGAGCATCGGCATCCTGCGCAAGGAGCTCGGCAAGGTCGGGCTCGAGGCCGAGATCAGTGGTCGGCCGAAGCACCTGTACTCGATCTGGAAGAAGATGGAGCGCAAAGGCGCCGAGTTCAGCGAGATCTACGACATCCACGCCATCCGCGTGCTCGTCGACGACGTGAAGGACACCTACGCCGCCCTCGGCGTGGTCCACTCCATCTGGCGACCGATTCCCGGGCAGTTCGATGACTACATCGCCATGCCCAAGGCGAACATGTACCAGAGCCTGCACACCGCGGTCATCGGGCCCGATGCCAAGCCGCTGGAGGTCCAGATCCGGACCCGGCAGATGCACGAGGTCGCCGAGGCGGGCATCGCGGCGCACTGGCGCTACAAGGAAGGCTCGCGCGGCGACCGTCGCTACGACGAGAAGCTGGCCTGGGTGCGCCAGCTCATCGACTGGCAGCGCGAGGTCGCCGATGCCACGGAGTTCGTCGAGGGCCTGAAGCTCGACGTCTTCCAGGACCAGGTCTTCGTCTTCACGCCGAAGGGCGACGTCAAGGACCTGCCCGCCGGCGCCGGCCCGCTCGACTTCGCCTACCGGATCCATACCGATGTCGGGCACCGGACGATCGGCGCCAAGGTGAACAACCGTCTCGTGCCGCTCGACTACCGGCTCCGCAACGGCGACATCGTCGAGATCGTGACGACCAAGGCGGCCCACGGCCCCTCGCGCGACTGGCTGAACATCGTGCGCACCTCGCACGCCCGGGAGAAGATCCGCGCCTGGTTCAAGCACCAGCAGCGCGACGAGAACATCACCCAGGGCAAGGAGCTGCTCGACCGCGAGCTGCGGCGTCTGGCGCACGAGACGCTCATGTCGGTCGACGCGGAGAAGCTGACCGAGATCGCGCAGCAGCTGCGCTACCGCGAGCTCGACGACTTCTACGCCGCCATTGGCTACGGCGCGGTCTCTCCGGCGAGCGTGGTCAGCAAGCTCGAGATCCACGACGACGTCGAGATCACCCTGCCGGAGACCGCGCCACCGTCGGCGCCGGCGACGAGCGGCGTGCGGGTCAAGGGCGTCGGCGATCTGCTGGTGCGCTTCGCGAAGTGCTGCTCACCGATTCCCGGCGACGAGATCACCGGCTATGTCACCCGCGGCAAGGGCGTCACCGTCCACCGAGCCAACTGCCCGTCGGTCCTGTCGGAGCGCGACATCGAGCGGCTGATCGACGTCGAGTGGGAGCTCGCCGGGCAGCAGACCTACCCGATCACGGTGCGGATCAGCGCGCTCGACCGGCCGGGGCTGCTCAACGAGATCACCAACGTGGTGGCCGAGCACAAGGTGAACATCGTGGCGGCCTCGATCGGCACGCACGTCGACGGCACGGCCACGATCTCGGCCACCCTCAAGGTCACGTCGCTGCAGCAGCTGTCGCGAGTGCTGTCGCGAATCGAGCGCCTGCGCGATGTGACGAGCGTGACCCGCGAGGTTCGATAGAGGAGTACCGGCGAGACGCCGGACCCGCTCGGGAACCACGACCGCATCGGTACACTCGGAGCATGGCTCGCACCCCAGCCGCGCCGCGAGGCACGCGCGACATCCTGCCCGCCGAGGCGGCGTACTGGCACCGCGTTGAATCGGTCGCGCGCGATCTCGCCGACCGATACGCCTTCGAGCGCATCGAGACGCCGCTGTTCGAGCGGGTCGAGCTCTTCGCGCGCAGCGCCGGGGAGACGAGCGACGTGGTGGAGAAGGAGATGTTCCGCGTCAGCGGCGCGAAGGGCAGCGACGAGGAGCGCGCCGACTGGGCGCTGCGGCCGGAGCCGACTGCCGGAATCGTGCGTGCCTTCATCGAGCACGGCATGCACGTGCTGCCCGGGCCGCTCCGCTTCTGGCTCATCGGTCCGATGTTCCGCTACGACCGCCCGCAGGCCGGCCGCTACCGGCAGTTCGCGCAGTGGGATTGCGAGGTGCTCGGCGATCCCGGACCGATGGTCGACGCCGAGCTCCTCGAGCTCGCCACGCGCTTCTATCGTCACTGCGGCGTCGAGGGCGTCACCATCCATCTCAACTCCATCGGCGACGCCACATGCCGGCCGGCGTACCGTGAGGCGTTGCTCCAATACTTCGCCGGACACCAGGACCGGCTGAGTGACGACGCGCGCCGCCGGTTGCGCTTCAACCCGCTGCGGGTGCTCGATGACCGCCACCTCGATCCGGAGCTTGCCGCTGGTGCTCCGAAGTCGACGGATCACCTGTGCGATGCGTGCCGCGAGCACTTCACGGCCGTGCGACGGCTGCTGGACGAGCTGCGGATCGAGTACCGCATCGATCACGCGCTGGTGCGCGGCCTCGACTACTACACCCGCACCACGTTCGAGTTCTACGTCGCCGGGCGCGAAGGGCAGCAGCAGGCGCTGGGTGGTGGCGGTCGCTACGACGGCCTGGTCGAAGGGCTCGGCGGACGGAGCACCCCGGCGATCGGCTTCGGGCTCGGCATCGACCGGACGATCCTGGCCATGCAGGAGCAGGACGTCGAGCTGTCGCCCGCCGCAGCTCTGCTCGGCGTGGTGGGAGCCGGCGACGACCTTGCGGCTCGGCTGCGCGTGGCGGACGCGCTGCGCGACGCCGGCCTCCGGGTGCGGCCCGATGGCAGCAGCCGCAAGCTCGGCAAGCAGCTCGAGGCGGCGGCCAAGGCCGGTGCGCGCTGGGCGGTCATCGTCGGCGACGAGCTGGAGCGCGGCGCCGTGACGCTGCGCGACCTCGCCGTCGGTCAGCAGCGCGAGCTGCCACTCGACGAGGTCGCGTCCGCCATCGATCGGGCCTAGCTCCCCGGCTGGACCGCCTCGCCCGGCGCGAACAGGTCGAGGACGGTGTTCAGCGCGGTGAACGCCCCGTTGTCGCCGATCTCGAACGTTGCCGCTCGACCGTCGAGCGCCACGAGCGAGCGCTCACCAATGACCGATGCGCCCGCCGAGTTCAGCAACAGCGCGGTGCGCTCGCTGAGCCCCAGCGCCAACGTCTGAGGATCGCTGGCGGACGCCGCCAGCAGGCGCCCCCAACGCTGATCGAGCGTCAGCCGCGGCTCGATCGTCACGCCGGGCAGCAGCCCCATGCCGTTGGCGAAGGTCGTCGAGCCGGAGACGAACGCCGCCGCAGCCTGTGACTCGACATTCGAGCTCGACGGGTCCGGCGTGGCGCTGTAGCGCGCGCCCATCGCGGCGGTCATCGCGCGATCGGTCACGACCACCGGCGCCTGGGCGATGGCGGCGCGCACGAAGGCGCTGAACGAGCCATCGGCCAGGGCGGAGCCGATCAGCGACTGGTCGCCGCCGGCGAACACCACCGCGGCCACCCCGTTCAGGCGTGACAGCGGCAGCGCACCGCCGGTCCCGTTCGGGCCCCAGGCGATGACCTCGACCTTGTCGGCCGATGCCTTCCAGCCGGCGTTGGCCAGCGCCTTGGCGTAGTCGTTCCCAGCGCTCGAGCCCTGGCCGGTGTTGCGGTAGCCCGCGGTCACCACCAGGATCCGGTGCTGGCCGGTCTGGTGCGCCAGGCCGGCAATCTCGCCGAAGACGGGGGAGAGCGGATCGTCGAGCAGGCCGCCGCCGATCACCAGCGTCCCGGCGCCCGGCGCGGCGAGCAGCGACGGATCCCAGCTGGGCTGAGCCTGGTAGGGCACGTCGGCCCCGTCGAGGAGCGCTTCACGATCGACCATGTCGTACGCGGCGCCACCGGGTGCCAGCACGTGCAGCAGGACGTTGCGGGCCGATAGCGTCTCGCGCGGTCCGACCCAGGCGTGCGTTCCATCGGCGCCTTCGAAGTCGACCACCGAGACGGAGGTGGCTCCGAACACGCCGGATGCCAGCGCGTCGTTGGTGATGGTGACGCCGGTGTCCTCGTCCGCGCCGATGCCCACCAGGCTGTCGCCGCCGAATCGGTCATCCGACTGGGCCACCATGTTCAGCAGCCGCGTCAGCCGGCCGCGCGCGTACGCATGCTGCTCGATGATCGAACGTTGGGACCCGAAGCTCAGGCCGCGCTCGGTCGGATCGGGCGTGTCATTGGGGTCGGCCCACCAGACGATGATCTTGTCGCGCTCGAGCGCGTTATACGGCCAGCCGGCGGCGGTGTAGTCGGCGATCATGTTCGTCGACTCCATGGCGGCCCCGGCACTGTTGCCGCCGAAGACGACGCCGCGTGCCGCCGCGTCCTCCATGGCCGTTTCGGCCGGCGAGCCGGCCAGGATATGCATCGCCAGGTCCTGGTCGCCACCGAGGATGTACGCGCCATCGGTCTCCGGGTCGAAGAACAGCGCGCTGTTCGCCGGGTCGTGCGTCTCGGCGTAGTCGAACAGGTGCAGCAGGATCGCCTCGCAGCCGTCGGGGAAGGCGCTGCTGACGATCGCGTCGCAGGCGTCCTCGATCTGCTGCGTCCGCTGCGTGGCGAGCGCGATATTCGCGTCGCGCTCCTTCAGCGAATCGCCGTATGCCGATGTCACGACCAGGATCTGGACGACGTCGCCGTGCGCATGGCCGATCACCGTCGAGGCGAAGCCATCGAGGGTCGTCTCGCTGTAGCCGGCACCGATGGGGACCAGCGCATCGGCCGGTTCGACGGCGCCGACCGGCAGGGCGGTGGTGAAGGTCAGGATTGCGGCGCTCAGCGCGCCGACGAGGGAGCGACCGGGGAGTCGGGCGAACATGGGACCTCCAGACTGAGCGGGCCTCGGGGTCGCCCGATGATATTCCATAATGTCGCCCGTGCTGAAAGGCGTTGAGCGCGGCACCCTCGTCATTGCCGACATCTCCGGCTACACCGGGCTGCTGGTCGACACCGAGCTCGAGCACGCCCAGGACGCCGTGCGCGACCTGATCCAGACCGTGGTCGGCAAGCTTCGTCCGCAGCTGCGCCTGGCGAAGCTCGAGGGCGACGCCGCCTTCGTGTACTCGATCTCCGAACGGATCGATGGCTCGCAGCTGCTCGACACGCTCGAGGCCGCGTACTTCGCGTTCCGGCGACGGCTCGAGAGCATCAGCTTGGCGACGACCTGCGACTGCAACGCCTGCATTCGGATCCCGGGGCTCAACCTGAAGCTCATCGCCCATCACGGCTCGTTCGTGCGCCAGCGGCTGTACGGCGTGGAGGAGCTGACCGGCAGCGACGTCATCGTGGTGCATCGGCTGCTGAAGAACCGCGTCGCCGAGCAGGTCGGCAGTGGCGGCTATCTCCTCCTGACCGATGCCTGCCTGGCCGCGGCAACCCTCGACCCCGCCGCGCTTCGCCTGGTCGAGTATCGCGACGAGCTCGAGGGCGTCGGCGAGGTCACCGGCTGGGTCCACGACCTCGAGACCGCCTGGCGGCGGGAGCGCGAGCTGCGACGTGTGCGCATCGGCGAGAAGGAGACAGCCTTGATGGTCGAGGCCGACATTCCGGCTGCACCGCAGGTCGTGTGGGATTGGGTCACGGACCCGACGCGCCGCCCGCAGTTCGTGCCCGGCGTATTGCGCGTGGACGAGGTGGCAAGCGCCGGCCGGCGTGGCGTCGGCACCACGAATCACTGCATGCACGGCGAGGGCGTCACTCTCGAGGAGATTCTCGACTGGCGTCCCTTCGACTACTTCACGCTGCAGACGACGCTGCCGAACGGGCTCAGCGCGATCACGATGGAGGAGCTGGTGGCGGCCGGTGCCGGGACACACGTGATCGTGCGCGTCGCAAAGCAGAAGACGGCAAAAGGGCGCGAGGTCTTCGGCCGGATGAGCGACATGATCGCGGGCATGTATGCGATGTCGCTGGCCCAGCTCGGCCGCATCGTCGAGGCGGACCGCTAGGGCTGGCGCGCAAGAGGGTAAGACGTGCGAACCGTGGGTCGCGGTACTGCTCTCGGCACGAGCGAAGGTCCCCAGGAAGTCGCGCTTCACGCCGGAACCGCTCGTGGCACGAGCGAGACGCGGAACTGAAGGCCCCGGCGCGCGCCTCGCTCCGATCATTGCTCGCAGCACGAGCGATCCGCCCCGGGGAACGCACGGCATGCCTGACCCACGGTCCGGTACCATGGCCAACCCATGTCCGTCTCCTTCCGTACCCATACCTGCGGCGAGCTGCGCGCGTCTGACGTCGGCCAGCGCGTGACGCTTGCCGGCTGGGTGCATCGGCGCCGTGATCACGGCCACCTGACCTTCTTCGACCTTCGTGACCGGTACGGCATCACCCAGGTGGTGACCAACGCGCAGGAGGCACCGGAGGCGCACCAGGCCGCCGAGGCCGTGCGCAACGAGTGGGTCGTGCAGGTGAGCGGGACCGTGCGGCATCGGCCCGAGGGGACGACGAACGATCAGCTGGCGACCGGCGAGATCGAGGTCGCTGCCGATGAGCTGACCGTCCTCAACCCGAGCAAGGTGCCGCCGTTCTACATCAACGAGCCGCAGCCGGGACTCGACGAGCAGCTGCGGCTGAAGTACCGCTACCTGGACCTGCGACGACCGGAGATGCAGCAGCGCATCCTGCTGCGCGGCCGGCTCGCGTCGGCCGTGCGCAGGACATTCGACGCCCTGGGCTTCGTCGAGATCGAGACGCCGACGTTGGTGAAGAGCACGCCGGAGGGTGCGCGGGACTACATCGTGCCGAGCCGTCTGCAGCCCGGGGAGTTCTATGCGCTGCCGCAGAGCCCGCAGATTCTCAAGCAGCTGCTGATGGTCGCCGGCTACGACCGCTACTTCCAGCTGGCGCACGCGTACCGCGACGAGGACCTGCGCGGCGACCGCCAGCCGGAGCACACCCAGATCGACGTCGAGATGAGCTTCGTGCGCGAGGGCGACGTGATGGACACCATCGAGCAGATGGTCCAGACCGTCACCCGAGAGGTCCTCCCCGAGCGACCGATCCTGACCGCTCCCTTCCCGCGACTGACCTACGAGGAGGCCCTCGACCGATACGGCTCGGACAAGCCTGATATCCGCTTCGGCATGGAGCTGGTCGACCTGACCGAAGCACTGCGCGCGGTCGACTTCCGCGTCTTCGCCGACCCGATCGCGGCCGGCGGTGCCGTGCGCGCCGTCGTTGCGCCCGGATGCGCCGGCTACTCGCGCAAGCAGCTCGACGAGCTGACCGATGTCGCCCGACGCGGCGGTGCGGCCGGGCTCGCCTGGCTGGCCGTCGAGCCGGATGGCTCGCTGCGCGGTCCGGCCGCCAAGTTCCTCGACGCCGGGGTGCAGGCCAGGCTGACGACCGTGACCGGTGCCGCGACCGGAGACCTCCTGCTGATCGTGGCCGACGCGGACCGGGTGAAAGGCGCCGAATCACTCGGGCGGGTGCGGCTCGAAATGGGCGACCGGCTGGGACTGCGCACGCCGCACGTGCTGGCCTACGTCTGGGTCCATCGGTTTCCGATGTTCCAGTGGGACGCCGAGGGCAACCGCTGGGACGCGACGCACAACCCGTTCAGCGCGCCGGTGTGGGAGGAGGAGCCGCGCATGGAGAGTGATCCCGCATCGGTCCACGCGCAGCAGTACGACCTGGCGCTCAACGGCTGGGAGCTCGGCGGCGGGTCGGTGCGCATCCACCGGCGCGACCTGCTCGAGCGGGCGTTCGCGTTGATGGGCCATACCGTCGAGGGAATGCGTGACCAGTTCGGCGCGCTGCTGGACGCGCTCGAGTACGGCGCGCCGCCGCACGGTGGGATCGCCATCGGGCTCGACCGCTGGACGGCGCTCCTCGCCGATCAGGACAACATTCGCGAGGTGATGGCCTTCCCCAAGACCCAGTCGGGCAGCGACCTGATGATGGGGGCGCCCTCGCCGGTGAGCGAGACACAGATGGACGAGCTGCACCTGCGCGTCGTCACTGACGCCTAGAGCGAGCGCGACACGGCGCGCCGTCGCGGCGTCGGGGTGGGGCTGACCCGCAGCGCCTACACTTCGCGGCCGTGAGGCTATCGCTCGCTCGGTTGCGACGCTCCCCGGCGCTCGCCGCGTTCCTCTCGTTCCTCCTGCCCGGCCTCGGCCAGGTGTGGGCCGGCGCAGTGATGCGCGGCGTGTTGCTGATCGTGCCGATCGTGATCCTGGTCGGCGGGATCGCCGGCTTCGTCATTGGTCAGGGATCGGCGCGCTTCCTGGGGATTGCGCTGCAGCCCGGGGTCCTGCTCACCATCCTGGCGATCGACGCCGTGCTGCTCGTGTACCGCGTCGCGGCGATCGTCGACGCGTATCTGCTCGGCAGGCCCGGGCGCCGCATGGCGGCGCCGCGCACGCGTCGGGCGGCATCCGTCAGCGTCCTCGTGCTGCTGCTGGCGGTGACCGTGGCGATGCACGGCTGGGTCGGCGTGGTGACCTACAAGAGCTACGACCTGGTCGCCAACGTGTTCGTGCCGGTGAGCACGTCGACGCCGCAACCGACAGCGCCGACTGCCACGCCGAGCCAGGGGCCGACCTTCAGCCCGACCCCGACGCCGGTCCCGGTGCCCGCCTGGGCGGAAAACGGCCGGCTCGACGTGGTGCTCATCGGCGGCGATGCCGGGCCGGGCCGCCGCAGCCTGCGCACCGACTCGATGACGCTCGTCAGCGTCGAGGTCGCGACCGGCAAGGCGAAGATGTTCGGCATCCCGCGCAACCTGATCAACGTGCCTCTCCCGCCCGAAACCGCCTCTGCCTTCGCGTGTGGCTGTTTCCCGGACCTGATCAACGCGCTGTTCGAATACGCCGAGACCCACCCGAACATCTTTCCGGGCGCCGACGATCAGCGCGGCTACATCGCCCTCCAGTCGACGCTGAGCCACTTCCTGGGCGTGCCGATCGACGGGATGCTCGTCGTCGACCTCAACGGCTTCGTGCGGCTCATCGATGCGCTCGGCGGCCTGGACATCACCACACCCGAGGCGGTGTACGACAGCAAGTACCCGTTGGAGGACGGGAGTGGCTACGTCAAGCTGTACATCCCGGCCGGCCCGCATCACTTCAACGGTCACGAGGCGCTGCAGTACGCGCGATCGCGCCACCAGGACGACGACTACCACCGCATGGATCGCCAGCAGCTGACGCTGCTCGCCCTGCGACGCCAGATCAACCCGTGCTCGCTGGTGCCGCGCCTGCCGGAACTGCTCGACATCGGCAAGGACTCGTTGTGGACCGATATCGCGATCAGTGATCTGCCCGATCTGCTGGCGCTTGCCCAGCGCGTCGACGCCGGCAAGATCAAGCGCGCCGCGTTCAACCCGCCGGAGATCCCCGAGTACATCAACGCGGCGGCTGTCGCAACGGTCCAGAAGATGGTGGCCGACGCCTTCAAGTCCGGTACGAAGACGTCACCGACGCCGACGCCCAGCGAGCCGCCGTCGCCCTGCTGACTTCCGGAGGCCGAGTCCGTGCTGCGGCATAATCGGTCGATCATGCCCGCCGACCGGATCTATCTCGACCATGCCGCCACGACGCCGCTGCGCCGCGAGGCGCTCGACGCGATGCTGCCGTACCTGACCGAGCACCAGGGAAACCCGTCGAGCATCTACGCGAGCGGCCGGCGGGCGCGCCAGGCCTTGGACGAGGCCCGCGAGGTCGTGGCCCGGTTCGTCGGGGGGCAACCGCGCGAGATCGTCTTCACCGCGGGCGGCACGGAGGCGGACAACCTGGCGATCAAGGGCGCCGCCTGGGCGGCCAGCGCGAACGGCCGCCACATCGTGACCAGCAGCGTCGAGCACAAGGCCGTGCTGCACACCTGCGCGGTCATGGAGCGCTCCGGCTTCGAGGTCACCTACCTGCCGGTGGACCGATACGGCCGGGTCGACCCGGCCGACGTGGCCGAGGCGATCACCGAGCACACCGTACTCGTCAGCGTGATGCTCGCCAACAACGAGGTCGGCACGATCGAGCCGATTGCCGAGATCGGTCGCGTGTGCCGCGAGCGACGGGTCCTGTTCCATACCGATGCCATCCAGGCCGCCGGCCACCTGCCGATCGACGTCGACGCGCTCGGCGTCGACCTGCTCAGCCTGGCGGCGCACAAGGTCTACGGGCCGAAGGGCGTCGGCGCACTGTTCGTGCGCCGCGGGACGGCCTTGCTGCCGCAGCTGCAGGGCGGCTCCCAGGAGCGGCAGCGGCGGGCGGGGACCGAGAACGTCGCCGGGATCGCCGGCTTCGCCCGGGCGCTCGAGTCGCTTGACCTCGCGGGCGGCTTGGAGGCGGAGCTCCGCGACCGGCTCATCACCGGGCTCACCGCCATCGACGGCGTCTCGCTGACCGGACATCCGACCGAGCGGTTGCCGAACAGCGCCAGCTTCGTGGTCGACGGCGTGGAGGGCGGCGACCTCGTCTCGGCGCTCGACCTCGAGGGGATCGAGGCGTCGACGGGGAGCGCCTGCACCTCGGGGAGCACCGAACCATCGCACGTGCTGCTGGCGATGGGCATCGACCCGCAGGCGGCCCACGGCTCGCTGCGGCTGACCCTCGGCCGCGAGACGACGCCCGAGGAGATCGAGCGCACGGTCGTGGTCACCCGCGACGTGATCGGGCGGCTGCGCGACGCGATGGCACCGCGGCCGACGGTCGCATCGGTTTCGTGAGCCGGATCGTGGCTGCCATGAGCGGCGGCGTCGACTCGAGCGTGGCGGCGGCCATGCTCGCGCAGGAAGCGCGGCAGACCGGCGTCGAGGTGATCGGCGTCTGGATGCGCACCCACCCCGACATCGGCGAGGGGTACGAGCAGAAGCGCTCGTGCTGCTCGCCGGACGCCCTCGACGACGCGCGTCGGGTGGCACAGCTGCTCGAGATCCCGTTCTTCGTGCTCAACCTGGAGCGCGAGTTCGGCACGCGCGTGATCGACGCCTTCGCCGACGCGTACCTCGCCGGCGCGACGCCGAACCCATGCCAGGCCTGCAACCAGTACATCAAGTTCGACGAGCTGCTGCGTCGCGGCCTGGCCGCGTACGGGGCCGACGCGGTGGCGACCGGTCACTACGCGCGTCTCGCCTTCGAGGATGGGCGCTGGCGACTGCTGCGCGCAGCCGATGCGAACAAGGACCAGACCTACTTCCTGTGGGTGCTGTCACAGGAACAGCTGAGCCATACCCGTTTCCCGCTCGGCGACCTGACGAAACCGGAGGTCCGCGCACGAGCGGCCGAGCTCACGCTGCCCACCGCGCAGAAGCCGGAGTCGCAGGAGATCTGCTTCGTGCCGCTCGGCGACTACCGCACCCTGCTCGAGGAGCGGCGCGGCTATGCCGGCGATCCGGGGCCGATCGTGGACGCCTCCGGCGCCGTCGTCGGCACCCACACCGGGTACGCGCACTACACCGTCGGGCAGCGTCATGGCCTCGGCGTGGCGCTCGGCGAGGCGGTCTACGTTCGCGAGGTGAGGCCGGAGCGCAACGAGGTGGTGATCGGGCGCCGCGAGGAGGTCGCCGCCCGGACCTTCACCGCCGATGGTCGCAGCTTCATCGCCGGGGACCCGCCCGCCGAGCGCTTCTCGGCGTCGATCCGGATCCGGCACCGCGCGCCCGACGTTCCGTGCGAGGTCACGCTGATCGGCGACGACCGGTTCAACGTGGAGACGGCCGAACCGGTGTGGGCACCGGCGCCCGGCCAGGCCGCGGTGCTGTACGACGGGGAGGAGTGCCTGGGCGGCGGCCGCATCGTCCGGGTATGACGCCGTGGCTGGTGCTGACCGCCTTCGTCGCCGCGCTCAACCTGCTCGCCTTCGTCTGGATTCGCGGCCGGTGGGGCCGCGTCGTCGGGGTGCTGGCCGTCGCCAGCGTGCTCGGCACGATCGCCGGCAATGCGATCGGCGCGCGCGTCGGGCTGGAGCTGCTGCGCTTGGGCGAGTTCCAGGTGCTCGCCGCATCGGTCGTCGCGCAGCTGGCGATGCTGGCGGTCGTGCTGCTCGCGGCGCTCGGTCCGCGTCGCATCGAGATCGAATGAGGTGTGCCGGGCTACCATGCCGCGGCGGACCAACGAGGACCCGGAGGGCGGCATGGACCTGGTGAGCGTGATCTTCAACGTCGGCGTCGGGCTCGGCGTGCTGCTGGCGGGAGCGGCGCTGCTGCTGCTGGTGCTCAACGCGCTGCCGCTGCTGGCCGAGACCCGGGGGCTGAGCAAGGACTCGCGCCGGGTCGTGGCGCTGGTCGAGCGCGAGATGCAGCCGATCCTGGCGCACTCACGGGAGCTCGCCGCAAACGCCGAGGTGCTCAGTGAGGACGTGGCGGTCAAGCTCGATCGGTTGAACGACCTGATGAACGCGCTGCAGCGCACGCTCGAATCGGTGCAGGTCACGGCCATCCCGCGACGCCCGGGCATCGGCTCGGTAGAATCAGCGGACGCACGGGAGGACGAGCGATTCTCATGAAGGATTCGGGACTCGGCAGCTTCGCCGTCGGCGTGGTGATCGGCGGGCTGATCGGCGCCGCGCTCGGACTGCTCCTGGCACCGCAGACCGGCGAGCAGCTGCGCGACCAGGTCGGTGACTTCGTCGACACCCGGCGCACGGCGTTCGGCGACGCGGTGAACGAGGGACGCGCCGCCGCCGAGAAGGCACGCGCCGACATGCTGGCCGAGTACGAGGCCGAAGCGGCGGTCGAGAGCGAGGCTGCCGAGGGTGGCGCCGCCGCAGAAGAGGGCGCCGCCTCCTGATCACGCGTCACGCGACACCGATGCAGCAGACGAGAGCCGGTGTTCGCCGGCTCTCGTCATGAACACAGGCACATCGAACGCATGCAGGCACGCACCGCAGCCGAGATCCGCGAGGGGTACCAGCGCTTCTTCGAGGAGCGTGGCCATACGCGCGTGCCCGCCGCGCCGCTGCTCGCCAGGGACGATCCGACGCTGCTCTTCGTCAACTCGGGGATGGCACCCTTCAAGCGCGTCCTGACCGGCGAGGAGAAGCGCGACTACGTGCGTGCCGTCGACGCGCAGCCGGTGCTTCGGGTCTCGGGCAAGCACAACGACTTCGAGGAGGTCGGCCGCACGCCGCGGCACCACACCCTGTTCGAGATGCTCGGTAACTGGAGCTTCGGCGACTACTTCAAGCGCGACGCCATCCGCTGGGCATGGGAATACCTGACCGATGCGCTCGGCATCCCGGCGGACCGCCTGGCGGCGACGGTGTACACCGACGACGACGAGGCGGCATCGGTCTGGACCGGTGAGATCGGGCTGCCGCCCGAGCGCGTCGTGCGCTGGGGCGACATCGCCGCCGGCGACGAGAAGAACTTCTGGGCGATGGGCGAGACCGGCCCGTGCGGCCCGTGCAGCGAGATCCACTACGACCGCGGCGTCGAGTTCAGCGAGGGCCCCGAGTGCATCCCGGACCACTCCGAGACGTGCCGGCGCTACCTCGAGGTCTGGAACCTCGTCTTCATGGAGTTTGACCGCGCAGCCGACGGGACGCTGACGCCGTTACCGTTCAAGAGCGTCGACACCGGCATGGGCCTGGAGCGAATCAGCTCGGTGGTGCAGGGCGTCGACTCGAACTACAAGACCGACCTGTTCGTGCCGATCATCGCGCGACTGGCGGAGTTCATCGGTCACGACCCCGAGACGATCGAGAGCGAGCGGTTCAGCTACCAGGTCGTGGCCGACCACAGCCGGGCGATGACGTTCCTGATCGACCAGGGCATCAAGCCGTCGAATGAAGGCGCCGGGTATGTCCTGCGCCGGATCATGCGTCGCGCGGTGCGCCACGGCCGGCTGATGGGGATCGAGCGGCCGTTCCTGGCCGAGACCTGCGACGCGGTGATCGAGATCATGGGCGAGGCGTACCCCTCGCTGGTCGAGCACCGCCAGCGGATCCTCGACGCGGTCCGCGACGAGGAGGCGAAGTTCGCGCGGACGCTCTCGGCAGGCTCCGAGCGGCTGCTGGCACTCGTCGAGGAGAGCGGTGGCGCGATTTCGGGCGACGAGGCGTTCCGGCTCCACGACACGTTCGGGTTCCCGATCGACCTGACGATCGAGATGGCTGCCGAGCAGGGAGCCACCGTCGATCGTGCCGGCTTCGACGCGGCGATGGACGAGCAGCGCCGGCGTTCGCGCGGGTCGCGCTCCGGCCGGTTCGAGCCCGCCGAGGGGCTCGACCAGCTGGCGAGTGAGTTCATCGGCTATCCCAACGAGACGCGCGCTGACGGGCTGCGGGTGCTGGGCGTTGCTGACGACGAAGGCCGCGCGCAGGTGGTTCTCGACCGTACCCCGTTCTACGCCGAGGGCGGCGGGCAGGTCGGCGACCGCGGCGAGCTGCTCGGCGAGCGCGGCCGGTTCGTGGTCGAGGACACGCAGCGGGCCGGCCTGGCGATCGTGCATGTCGGGCGGCTGGAGGGGGTCCTGGCCCCGAGCGACATCGTCAGCGCCCACGTCGACGAGGCGCGCCGCTGGGGCGCGGCACGCAACCACACCGGCACGCACCTGCTCCACCGGGCGCTGCGCGACGTCCTCGGCGAGCAGGCCAAGCAGGCGGGCAGCTGGGTCGGCCCCGACGCACTGCGCTTCGACTTCCCCGCGTCCCACGCGACACCGCGCGAGGCATTGCGCCAGGTCGAGCGGATCGTCAACGCCCAGATCCGCCGCGACGCGCCGGTGATCCCGACGATCATGCCGCTCGAGGAGGCGCAGGCGCTCGGCGCGGACATGTTCTTCGGCGAGAAGTACGCGCCGGCCGCGGTTCGAGTCGTGCGTGTCGACGGCTACAGCAGGGAGCTGTGCGGCGGGACGCACGTGCAGGCTACCGGGCAGATCGGCTCGCTGCGGATCACCGGTGAGTCGAGCATCGGCGCCGGCCTGCGCCGGATCGAGGCGGTGACCGGCGCAGCGGCCGAGGAGCTGGTCGAGCGCCGCCTCGAGGCGCTGCATGACGCGGCGCAGCTGCTCGGCGATCGCGAGGAGCACGTTGCGGCACGCGTCCAGGCGTTGCTCGAGCGCGTGCGTGAGGCCGAACGGGCGGCGCGGGAGCCACGTGCCCGGCAGGCACCGCGGCTGGACGCCACTGCCGCACTCGCGAGCGCCACGCAGGCGGGCGAGGCGCGCGTGGTGGTCGAGTCCTTCCCCGAGGCCGACGCCAACGCGCTGCGTGGCCTCGCGGACGATCTGCGCGCCGCGACCGGTCGCTTCGTGGCCGTCGCCGCGGGGAGTGGCAACGGGCCGGCACTGATGGTTGCCGCCAGCCGCGATCTCGTCGCCGAGGGCTTCGATGCCGTGCCGATCGTGCGCAGTGTGGCCCCCATGATCGGCGGTGGCGGTGGCGGCCGCGCCGACCTTGCGCAGGCCGGCGGCAAGGACGCCGCCCGGCTCGACGAGGCGCTGCGCGAGGCGGCGCGCCTGGCGCTCGAGACCCTGCGGAAGATCGAGACCGGTTGATGTCCCAGCTGCTGGGACGCGTCGCCGGGCGGCTCGGGGCAGTGGGGCGCGGTCGCAGTGGCGCACGTCAGCCGCAGGCGCTCACCGCGCTGGACGTCGGCACCGAGTTCGCCAAGGCGCTGATCATCGGCGTGGAGAGCGGCACGGAGGGAAGCGGCGGCCTGGTGCGCGGCGTCGGCCGCAAGCGACAGGGCCTGACCCACATGCAGAGCGGCACCGTGACCGACATCGACGCTGTCGTCGCGAACTGCGCGGCTGCGCTCGACGAGGCGGAGGCGATGGCCGGCATGCGACCGACCGCCGCGGTGATCGGCATCGCCGGCGAACTGGTCAAGGGCACGACCTCGACGGTCGTGCACGAGCGGCGCGACGCACGCGACCCCCTCACCGAGGAGGAGCTGCAACGGATCGTGCAGCGCGTCCAGGACCAGGCGCTGCGGGATGCCGAGCGGCGCATCGGCTGGGAGAGCGGCCTCGAGCGTCTGGACGTGCGGCTGGTCCACGCCGCCATCGTCGAGATCAAGATCGACGGCTACCCGGTCAGCAACCCGATCGGCTTCACCGGCTCGCACCTGGAGCTGTCGGTCTTCAACGCCTTCGCACCGATGGTCCATCTCGGGGCGCTGCAATCGGTGGCGCACGCGCTCGGTCTGCGACTGATGGGCGTCATCGCCGAGCCGTACGCGGTGGCGACCTGCCTTGACCCGGGCGAGGTCGGCGACGCCGGCGCGGTGTTCGTCGACGTCGGGGGCGGCACGAGCGACGTCGCGCTGGTGCGCCACGGCGGGATCGCCGGAACGAAGATGCTCAGCCTCGGCGGCCGTGCCTTCACCAAGGGGCTGGCCGAGCGCTTCGGCCTTTCATTTCCGCGCGCCGAGGCCGCAAAGCTCGGCGAGGACGACGGCTCGGTTTCGCGTGCCGAGCTGGATGAAACGCTCGCCGCCGACGCCGCGATCTGGCTGCGCGGGGTGGCGCTGATGATCGGCGACCTGGCCGAGGGTGAGCTGCTGCCCGGTCGCATCTACGTCTGCGGTGGGGGCGCCGAGCTGCGGCAGATCGTCGAGGCGCTCGAGGGCGACGCGTGGTGGCGCGGCCTGCCATTCGCACGCCGCCCGGTCATCCGGCCCTTGCGGCCGCAGGATGTCACCGGGCTGGGCGATGCGACCGGCGAGCTCGGCACGCGCCAGGACGTCACGCCGATGGCGCTCGGCCGCCAGGCGCTGATCCTCGACGCGCAGGCATCGGCCGTCGAGCGAGCGATGCGAGGCGCCGTGCGCGCCATGAACCTCTGACGGTGACGATGGCGTCCGAGCCGCAGATCGTCTACCTCGAGCCCGACGACGAGATCACCTCGGTGGTTCGCCGCCTGCGCGAGACCGATGCCTCCCGGGTCGTGCTCGTTGCGCCGGGCCGGACCAAGGCGACCTCGTCGGTCGTCGCGCTGCGGCTGCTGGCCGAGGTCGCCCGCGAGGAGGGTCGCGAGGTCGCGCTGGTCGCCGATCCGCTGGCCCGCACGCTGGCCGCCGAGGCGGGCATCTCGGCCTTCGCCACGGTGCCCGAGGCGACGTCGGGTGCCGCACCGGCCGCCGAAGGCGCGCCCGCGCGCCGGGCGGCGATCCACGTCGTCCGTCCGGAGTCTCCCGCGTCTCCGCCGCGATCCGGCGCGTCCGACGAGACGCGCGCCGTGCCGGTCGTCGGCCCGGCCGGGCCGCGCCAGGCGGGCGCCCCGCCGCGTGAGCCACGTCCGGCGCCGCGGCCACGACCGGCGCCCGTGCGGCGCCCGGTGGCGAAACGTCGCTCGGTCGTGCCGGTCGTCGGCGTGGCGGTTATCATCGTCGCGCTGCTGGCCGCGGTCGGGGTTGCAGCCGCGGTCCTGCCGGCCGCCACGATCCACATCACGCCGGTCGCGCGAGCGGTCGGTCCGCTGCGCTACGTGGTCACGCCACCGAACCAGGATCATGTCAGCGGCGAGCTCGAGCGGACGCTCAGCGCCGAGGCGACCGGCGACCATGTCGAGCGCACCACCGCGCGTGGCGCGGTCCTGTTCCAGAGCGGGAACCCGGGACGCTGCCGGGTGCCGCAGGGCACTCGCGTCGCCGCCGGCAAGATCGAGTTCCAGACCGTTGAGACCGTTACCGTCCCGGAGGGCAAGTTCACCGGCCACGGCATCGACCCGGGGCAGGCCAGCGTCGGCATCGTGGCGCTGGCACCCGGCACGGCGGGCAATGTGGCCGCCGGCGCGATCGACACGATCGAGGACGACCGCATCACGTTCTGCCTGCGCGGGTTTCCGAACACTACGCATCGGCTGGTGAGCAATCCGAAGGCGACGGCTGGCGGCGACGAGACGCACACGCCCGAGGTCACGCAGGAGGATGTCGACGGGCTGAAGACGCAGGTCGAGGCGGCGCTGGGCCGTGACCTGACGCAGGCGCTCGCGGCCAAGCCGGACGCGATCGTCATCGTGCCGGCCGAGCCGGAGCAGCCGAGGGTCGACATTCCGAAGGATCTCGTCGGCAGCCGCGGGCAGGAGACATTCGAGCTGACCGGCACGCTGGCCTACGACCGGCCGAGCGTCGCTCGCGCCGACGTCGAGGAAGCGGCACGCCAGCAGCTGCTCGACGATGCGACGGCGATCCCCGCCGGCACGACGCTCGACCCCGAATCGATCGATGTCGCGATCGGCGATCCGACGCTCGACGGCGACGTCGTCAAGGTCGCGGTGCAGGTCAGCGCGGCCGCGATCCCCGAGCTCGACGTGGCGCGGCTGCGCAAGCAGGTCGCCGGCAAGACGCCGGGGGAGGCGCAGGCGCTGCTCGGTGGCATCGGCGTGGCGAAGATCGACCTGTGGCCGGGCTGGGTGAGCCGCATCCCGACGATGGACTGGCGGGTGAGCATCGACGTGGCATCGACCGACGGCGTCTCGTCGCAGGCCCCCGGCGCGCCGTAGGGTGCGCATCCTGGCGATCGACCACGGCAGCCGGCGCATCGGCCTGGCGGTCGGCGACACCGAGACGCGGATGGCGTTCGCGCGTGCGGCGCTGCGGCGGCGGAGCGCCGCAGACGACCTTGCCCGCCTGGGCGAGCTGGCGCGCGTCGAAGGCGTCGAACGCATCGTCATTGGACTGCCGTTGAACATGGACGGCAGCGAGGGCTCGCAGGCGAAGGCGGCACGGGCATTCGGCGACGCGCTGGCCGGCATCGGTCTGGAGATCGTCTATGTCGACGAGCGGCTCAGCAGCTGGGAAGCCGCGGAACGGCTGGGCGCGGCGGGCCGCCGCCCGACGCGGGAGAGCGGCGAGCTGGACTCGGCGGCGGCAGCCGTCTTCCTGCAACAATACCTGGACATGACCGAGGAGACCCAATGACCCGTCGCCCCGGCCCGCTTCGTGTCGACGAGCGCCGCAACGCGCGGATTCGCGAGCTGCGCGATCAGCGCGAGGCACCCATTCGCCGGCGGCGGCGCTTCCAGCCCGTCGTGCTGCTGGCGTGGTTCGCGGCCGTCGCGGCGGTTGCCGCCATCGTCATCTTCCTGGGCTTCCTGGCCTTTGCGCCGCGGCTGATGGCGTGGGTCGAGGAGAACCCGGGGAGCATCGAGCACGGCATCGTGCGCGACTTCGTGCAGTGGTACCGGCCCGGCGAGCTGTCCGACTCGGCGAAGGGTGGCGACGGCCGGATCACGTTCACCGTCGAGCCCGGCTCGAACGACGCCCAGATCGGGCACCTGCTGTTCGAGAAGGGGCTCGTCCGTTCCGAGCTGGCCTTCCAGTACGCGGTGATGCGCGCGGGACGGTCGGGCAACCTGCAGGCCGGCACGTACGACCTGTCGCCGAGCCTCAAGCCGAGCGAGATCGTCGGAGCGCTGCGCCAGGAGAGCGGCCCGGAGATCAGCATCCGCATCGGCGAGGGCTGGCGGCTGGAGCAGGTCACCGCCTACCTGGCGACGACGAAGACGACGATGAACATCGACCAGTTCGCCAAGCTGGTGAAGGACCCGCCGGCTGACCTCCTGGCGAAGTACGACTTCTTCAAGGACCTGCCGGTCGGCCGCACCCTGGAGGGCTACCTCTACCCGGACACCTACAGCATCTTTGCCAATGCGTCGGCGCGCGAGGTCGTGGAGAAGCTGCTCGACAGGTTCGAGTCGAAGCTGACCCCGGAGATTCGCGACGGGCTGGCGAAGCAGGACCTGTCGATCGACGACGCAGTGAAGATCGCGTCGATCGTCGAGCGCGAGGCGGTGCTCGACGAGGAGCGGCCGCAGATCGCCGGCGTCTATATCAACCGGATCAAGCACCCGGACAACGGACAGACCAACGGCCTGCTCAACGCGGACCCGACGCTGCAGTACGGCCTGGCCACGTTCGAGCACGGCGACGCGCCGGTCGACGAATGGGGCAGCATCGAGTGGTGGCCGAAGCTCGAGGCATCCGGCGGCGACATCGGCGCCGACTGGCCCAAGGCGTTGGCCGGCTACCAGACCTACCTGAATCCGGGTCTGCCGCCATCACCGATTGCCGCGCCGCGCGGCTCTTCGCTCGCCGCGGTGGCGGCGCCCGAAGGCGACTACCTCTACTTCGTGGCCGGCTGCCCGAACGGCAAGCGCAACGGGTCGCACTACTTCGCCAAGACGAACGGGGAGCACGAGGCGAACATCGCCAAGGCGAACCAGGAGTGCGCCGGCCAGTGAGCCTCGCCACGACGGCGAGCACCCGCATGGACCGTGCGCGCGCGCTGCTCGACGAGCTGGCGCTCGATGCCCTGCTCGTCAGCCGTAACGCGAACAAGCGCTACCTTTCGGGGTTCGTCATCGCGCGCGGCGACGAGGCGACCAGCGGCTTCAGCGGCACGCTGCTGGTCACCCGCGATCGCCAGATCCTGCTGACCGACGCGCGCTACCTCGTCCAGGCCGCGGACGAGTCCCCGGGCTGGGACGTGCGTCGCACCCAGGGCCGCTTCGCCGGCGAGGTCGGCTCGCTGCTCACCGAGCTCGCGGTTCACCGATGCGGCGCCGAGGCGACGGTGCTGTCACACGCCGACTGGGCTGCCCTGACCGATGCGACGCACGCCGAGCTGCTGGCGATCGACGCGCCGCTCAATGCGCTGCGCCTGCGTAAGGACGTTGGCGAGGTCGACGCAATCGCACGTGCGGCCGACCTCACTGACCGATGCTTCGCGCACCTGTGCGACTGGCTGCGGCTCGGCATCGCCGAGCAGGAGGTTGCCTGGGAGATCGAGCGCTGGTTCCGCGACAACGGCGCGGAAGCGCTGGCATTCGACCCGATCGTGCTCGTTGGTGCTCGTGCTGCAATGCCGCACGGCCGGCCGTCCGACGTTGCGGTGACCGCAGGCGAACCGCTGCTCATCGACTTCGGCTGCCAGGTCGACGGCTACCGCTCCGACATGACCCGGACCCTGTTCGTCGGCGCAGCATCGAAGCGGCAGCGGCAGCTGTACGACGTCGTCCTCGCCGCGCAGCAGGCGGCGTATGATGCGCTGCGGCCCGGCGTGATCGGTACCACGGTCGACGACGCGGCGCGCGAGGTGATCGCGGCAGCGGGGTACGGCGACGCGTTCAGCCACGGGCTGGGCCACGGCATCGGCCTGGAGACGCACGAGGCGCCGATGCTGCTGACGTACGATCGGCCGCTCGAGGCGGGGATGGTGCTCACGCTGGAGCCGGGGATCTACCTGGCGGGCGAGATCGGGATCCGCATCGAGGACGACGTCGCGCTCACCGACGACGGGCCACGGCGCCTGACGAGTGCGCCGCGCGAGCTCATCGTGATTTGAAACATCGGCGCTGCCCGAACGGGTGGCTCGGGACGGGAGGCATCGGTATCACGTGATCAGCACCGGAGATGTGAAAAAGGGGATCATCATCGAGCTGGACGGCCAGCTGATGAAGGTCCTCGACTGGAGCCACATCAAGATGGCCCGCGGGTCGGCACAGGTACGTATGAAGCTGCAGAACGTGCGCAAGGGCGACATCGTCGAACGCACGTTCCAGGCGGGAACGCGTTGGCCGCGCGCCCGGGTGGAGCAGCGCAAGGTGCAGTACCTGTACAGCGACGGCGACGCCTACCACTTCATGGACTCGGAGACGTACGACCAGTTCTCGGTACCGGCCGCGCTGCTCGGCGACGACGCGAAGTACCTCAAGGAGAACACCGAGGTCTTCGTCAGCAACTATGAGAACGAGATCCTGGGCGTCGACCTGCCGGTGACCGTCGACCTGCGCGTGGTCGAGACCGAGCCGGGGTTCGCCGGCGACACCGCGACCGGTGCCAAGAAGGCCGCGACCGTCGAAACCGGGCTGGTCGTGCAGGTGCCGCTGTTCGTGAACGAGGGAGATCTGCTACGCGTGGACACGCGGACGGGGGAGTACGTCACGCGGGTCCAATAGGGGATCGCTGTCGTCGGCCCGCGTATGCGCCCGGTGTATGCAATCCCGCGCGAGGGGCGTCTTACGCGGCGGCCGATGCACTGGGCGTCATCAAACCCGATGCCACGCGGCGCTTATGCGGCCTTGTATGCCGCTCATGCATGCCGAGTGCGAGTCTGCCGCGGCCGGGCTCGAACCAAACCTTCCAGCGCTAAGGTAGGCCGATGCAGCCTTCGCCCGAACAGCCGACGCTGTGGTCGACCGCACCCGCGGCACCGCGCATCCTGCGTGTCAGTGACCTCAACCGGCGCGTTCGCGCACTGCTCGACGGCGATCGCGCCCTGGCCGACGTGTGGGTCGAGGGCGAGATCAGCCAGCCGACGTTCCCGCCGTCGGGTCATTGCTTCTTCACGCTCAAGGATGGCGCGTCGCAGGTGCGCGCCGTGATGTTCCGCGAGGAGCTCGGCCGCGCGGTGGTGCGGCCGCAGCACGGCATGCAGGTCGTCATCCACGGCCGGGTGCGTGCCTACGAGCCGCAGGGCATCTACCAGCTGTACGCCTACGAGATCACCCCCGCAGGGGCGGGAGACCTCCATGCGCAGTACGAGGCGCTGCGCGTCAAGCTCGCCGCCGAAGGGCTGTTCGACGCCGGGAGGAAGCGGCAGCTGCCGCGCTGGCCGCGGCGCATCGGTGTCGTCACCTCGCCGGTCGGTGCGGTGTGGCGCGA
Source organism: Candidatus Limnocylindria bacterium (assembly GCA_035708065.1). Classification (GTDB taxonomy): domain Bacteria; phylum Chloroflexota; class Limnocylindria; order QHBO01; family QHBO01; genus JAICUY01. Next base: position 49,303 of record DASSTC010000043.1, read on the forward strand.
CATCGGCAACGTCATGCGCCGCCGCTACCCAATGGTCGAGCTCGTCCTGTCCCCGACGTCCGTGCAGGGAGCGAATGCCGCGCCGGGCATCGTCCGCGCGCTGCGCCGCGTCTACGCGCAGCCTGGCCTCGACCTCGTGATCCTTGCTCGCGGCGGTGGCTCGCTCGAGGACCTGTGGCCCTTCAACGACGAACGGGTCGTGCGCTGCGTGGTCGAGGCGCCACTCCCCGTGGTCGTCGGCGTGGGGCACGAGAGCGACGTGACGCTGGCCGACTTCGCCGCTGACGTGCGCGCTCCGACCCCGAGCGCGGCCGCCGAGCTGGCTGTCCCCGATGTCTCGCAGCTCGTCACCGTCCTCGGCCGCCTCCGCGAGCGCGCCGGCTCCGCGCTCACCACACGCGTCGGCGAGCGGCGGCGATTGCTGAGCGCCGAGGAGCGGGCGCTGGCCGCCCACGCGCCGAACCTCGAGGCGGCGCGCCAGCAGGCGGCCGAGCTCGTCGACCGCGGGCATCGGGCGCTGCAGGGGCGTGTTGAGCGCGAAGGGACGCGCCTGGCGGGCATGCGCGACGCGCTGCGGGCGCTCGGCCCGGTGGCGACGCTCGAGCGCGGCTACGCGGTGGCGCGAACGGCAGAGGGCGAGATCATTCGCTCGCCCGACCAGGCGACGGTCGGCGCCGAGGTCGAGATCGTCGTCGCGCACGGCAGCCTGGGCACGCGCGTCGAGCGACTTTCGACCGACGGAGGAGGTGATCTGCTGTGACCGATGCGACGACATTGAGCGACGAGGACCTCGCCAAGCGGCCGTTCGACGAGCTGGTGGTCGAGCTGCAGCGCATCGTGCAGCAGCTGGAGGCGGGGAGCGTCGGGCTCGAGGAGAGCATCGTGCTGTACCGCGAAGGGCTGCGGCTCCACGCCGCATGCGAGGCGCGCCTGCGCGATGCCGAGCTGAAGATCACCGAGCTCGGGCGCGGCGTGCGCTCGATCGAGGACGCCCAGACCTGATGCGACCTCCTCGGTTGGCCGTCGTCCTGATGCTCACCGCCGTGCTGGGCGCGGGTTGTGCCGAGCCTCGCCAACCGGCCGTCGCGGTCCCGACGACGCACATCGTCGTCACGCTGCAGACCCGCGACAAGACGCAGATCGACGCCGCGATGGAGGTCCTCGGCGCGCGGCTCAAGGCGCTGGGCATCGGAACCTTCAGCGCCGGCGCCGGCGACTGGATCACGTACGACCTGCCAACGGCCGATCTGCCGGAGCGGGAGGTCCTCGACGACGTCCTGCATCGGCGCGGTGTCCTGTCACTGCTCGCCTGGCCGGCGGCGGGCCAGCCCGCGCCGGTCGAGGGAGACGCCGTTCCCGCCGGCATGCAGTCACTCGTCGACCCGGCGACGGCCATCACCTCCGCCGAGGTCGTCGATCAAAATGGGGCACGCGGAGTGAATGTCGTGCTGTCGCCTGCCGCCTCCGCCGCGGTGAGCGAATTCACCGCGCGTCACGTCAACGGCTACATGCCGCTGGCGATGGACGGCCGGATCCTGGTCTCGCCGATCATCCAGTCGCCGATCGACGGCGGCGAGCTGCTGATCCAGCTGACCGACGATGCGCCGATCGATCCCGCCGCGCTGGCGGCGATTCTTTCTTCCGGCCCGCTGCCCGAGGGCGTCATCGGTCGCTGACACGTTCCGGGGTGGCACGGCGTATGCGCCAAGCTCCTCGGTGCCCCCACGCGGAAGAGATCCGCGGTCGGCGGTGCCCGAAAACCGGAAGGAGCTGCGCCGATGACACAGCCGATCGGCCGGCGTCGCTGGGCCATCGCGGAAGGCTGGATCCCCGATTACAGCAACGGACCCGAGCCGCAGATGACCAGCCACGAGACGGCCTGCCTGCTCAATGCATCCGACACCGATGCCAACGTCACGATCACCGTCTTCTTCGCCGATCGGGAGCCGGTCGGCCCGTACCGCGTCGAGGTCCCGGCGCGCCGCACCCGCCACGTCCGCTTCAACGACCTGACCGACCCGCAGCCGGTGCCGCGCGCCACCGACTACTCGAGCATCATCGAGTCGGACGTGCCGATCGTCGTGCAGCACACACGCCTCGACTCGCGGCAGTCCGAGAACGCGCTGCTGACCACGCTCGCCTATGCGGCCGAGGCGGCGTCATGACCACCGTCAGCGACTACCTGCTCGAGCGGCTGGCGGGGTGGGGTGTGCGGCGCATCTACGGCTACCCGGGCGACGGGATCAACGGGATCATGGGCGCGCTCAACCGGGCCGACGGCAAGATCGACTTCATCCAGGCGCGCCACGAGGAGATGGCCGCGTTCATGGCCTGCGGCCACGCGAAGTTCACCGGTGAGGTGGGCGTCTGCCTGGCGACCTCGGGCCCGGGCGCGATCCATCTGCTCAACGGCCTGTACGACGCGAAGATGGACCACCAGCCGGTGGTCGCGATCGTCGGTCAGCAGGCGCGCTTCTCGCTCGGCGGCCAGTTCCAGCAGGAGGTCGACCTGACGACGCTCTACAAGGACGTCGCCGGCGAGTACGTCGAGCTCGTCACTGTGCCCGGCCAGCTGCGCCACGTGATCGACCGTGCGATTCGGATCGCGCTCAGCGAGCGCACGGTGACGGCCATGATCATCCCCAACGACCTGCAGGTCGAGGACGCGGTCGAGGAGCCGCCGCGGATTCACGGCGCCGTGCCGTCGGGCATCGGCTTCGTCCGACCGCGGACCGTCCCGGAAGCGCGGGACCTCGAGCGCGCCGCGCGTGCGCTCAACGAGGGCAGGAAGGTCGCCATGCTCATCGGCCAGGGAGCCATTGGTGCCGCTGACGAGGTGATCGCCGCCGCCGACCTGCTCGGTGCGGGCGTGGCCAAGGCGCTCCTCGGAAAGGCGGCGATCCCTGACGACCTGCCGTTCGTGACGGGCAGCATCGGTCTGCTGGGAACCCGGCCCTCCTGGGACATGATGAACGACTGCGACACGCTGCTGATGGTCGGCTCGAGCTTCCCGTACTCGGAATTCCTGCCGCGCGAGGGGCAGGCCAGGGGCGTCCAGATCGACATCGACGGCCGGATGCTCGGCCTGCGCTACCCGATGGAGGTCAACCTCGTCGGCGACAGCCAGGCGACGCTCCAGGCGCTGCTGCCGATGCTCGAGCGCAAGTCCGACCGCTCGTGGCGCGACGAGCTCGAGGGCAAGGTCCGCGACTGGTGGACGTTGATCGGCGAGCGGGCGATGGACTCGGCCGATCCGATCAACCCCGAGCGCGTGTTCCACGAGCTCTCGCCGCGGCTGCCGAACGGCGCGATCATCAGCTCGGACTCGGGATCGAGCGCCGACTGGTACGCGCGCCACGTTCGGATCCGAAAGGGGATGCTGGCGAGCCTGTCGGGCAATTTGGCGACGATGGGACCCGGCGTGCCATACGCCATCGCCGCGAAGTTCGCGCATCCCGACCGGGTGGCGGTGGCGCTCGTCGGCGACGGTGCGATGCAGATGAACGGCGACGGCGAGCTGCTGACCATCGCCAAGTACTGGCAGCGCTGGTCAGACCCGCGTCTGGTGATCTGCGTCCTGCACAACAACGACCTGAACCAGGTGACCTGGGAGCAGCGCGTGTTCGAGGGCGATCCGAAGTACGAGGCCTCCCAGCAGCTGCCCGACTTCCCGTATGCGCGCTACGCCGAGCTGTGCGGCCTGCGCGGCATCCGGGTCGACGACCCGCAGCGCCTGGGCGCGGCGTGGGACGAGGCGTTCGCCTCGGACCGACCGGTCGTCCTCGAGGCGATCACCGATCCGAACGTGCCGCCGCTGCCGCCGCACATCAGCTTCAAGCAGGCGCGGCAGTTCGCATCGAGCATGGTCAAGGGGGACCCCGATCTGATCGGCGTGGTCACCCAATCGGTGAAGCAGGCGGCGGAAGGGGTGCTTCCGCGATGACGCTGTCTGCCCTGACCGATGCGCCGGCCGCCGGGCGGCCGGCGGAGACTCCGATCGACCGCCTGGACGTGTCCGTCTTCCGCATCCCGACCGACGTGCCCGAGGCCGATGGCACCCTGTCCTGGAGCTCGACGACGATGGTCCTCGTCGAGGCGACGGCCGGCGGCCGGACCGGCCTGGGCTGGTCGTACACCGCCGCCGCCGCCGCGTCCCTGATCCGCGGCCTGCTGGCCGACGTCGTCCGCGGCCGCGACGCGATGGACGTGCCCGCCACCTGGCAGGCCATGACCGTCGCCACGCGCAACCTCGGCCGGCCGGGGATCGTCGCCTCGTCGATCGCCGCGGTCGACACGGCGCTGTGGGATCTCAAGGCGCGGTTGCTCGATCTGCCATTGGTCTCGCTGTTCGGCGCGGTGCGCGACGCCGTATCCCTGTACGGCAGTGGCGGATTCACCTCCTACTCGGATGCCGAACTGCGCGACCAGCTCGGCGGCTGGGCCGCTGCCGGGTTCCGGCGGGTGAAGATGAAGGTCGGCGCCGACCCGGCCGACGATCCCCGGCGGGCAGCCGTGGCACGTGACGCCATCGGCCCGGACGTCGAGCTGATGGTCGACGCCAACGGCGCCTACCGCCGCAAGCAGGCGCTGCTGCTGGCGGATGCCTTCGTCGAGCAGGGCGTGAGATGGTTCGAGGAGCCGGTCAGCTCCGACGACCTCGACGGGTTGCGCATGCTGCGCGACCGTGCGCCGGCCGGCATGGCCATCGCCGCCGGCGAGTATGGCTACGACCTGCCCTACTTCGGCAGGATGCTCGAGGCGGGCGCGGTCGACGTCCTGCAGGCCGACGCGACCCGCTGTGCCGGCTTCACCGGCTTCCTGCGCGTGGCCGCCCTGTGCGCCGCGCGCTCGCTGCCGCTCTCCTCGCACTGCGCGCCGGCGCTGCACCTGCACGTCGACTGCGCGGCGCCGAACCTGGTCCACGCCGAGTACTTTCACGACCACGCGCGCATCGAGCGGCTGCTGTTCGACGGGCTGATCGAGCCGGCCGACGGCATGTTGCGTCCGGATCGATCCCGGCGGGGCAACGGGCTTGAGCTGCGGCGCGCCGACGCGAGCCGCTTCGAGGTGGCGGCATGACCGCCGTGCTCGAGATGCCGTCGACGCTGCCGGCGGTAGGAACGCGCGTGGCTGACGTCGACGCCCGAGCGCTGGCGATCGACCTGCTCAACGAGGTCGACGGGGAGGTGCGCTTCGACGCCGGGTCACGGGCGCTGTACGCCACCGACGCATCGAACTACCGCCAGGTGCCGATCGGCGTCGTCGTGCCGCACAGCGTCGAAGCGGCGATCGCGGCGGTGAACGTCGCCCGGCGCCACGGCGCGCCGATCGTCAACCGTGGCGGCGGTACGGCGCTCGCCGGGCAGACCTGCAACGCCGCCGTCGTGCTTGACTTCAGCAAGTACGTGAACCGCATCATCGAGCTCGACGCCGCGGGGAAGCGGGCGCACGTCCAGTCGGGCATCGTGTTGGACGAGCTGCGCAACGCCGCAGAGCAGCACAACCTGACGTTCGGGCCCGATCCGGCGACCCACGACCACTGCACGCTCGGCGGGATGATCGGCAACAACAGCTGCGGCGTGCACTCGGTGATGGCCGGCAAGACCGACGACAACGTCCTGTCGCTCGACGTGCTCACCTATGACGGCGAGCGCCTGCGCGTCGGTCCGACGCCCGAGGAGGAGCTCGCACGGATCGTCGACGCCGGCGGCCGGCGCGGCGAGATCTACCGTCGGTTGCGGGAGCTGCGCGACAGGTACGCCGACGATATTCGTGCCCGCTTCCCGAACATCCCGCGACGGGTGAGCGGCTACAACCTGCCGTACCTGCTTCCGGAGCACGGTTTCGACGTTGCCAAGGCGCTCGTCGGCAGCGAGTCGACCTGCGTGACGGTGCTCGAGGCCGAGCTGCAGCTGGTCGACAGTCCGCCGGGCCGCTCGCTGCTGGTGCTCGGCTACCCAACGGTGTTCGACGCGGCCGACGACGTGCCGAGTGTCATGGCGTCGGGCTGCATCGCCTGCGAAGGGCTCGACCAGGGACTGGTCGACGACATGCTGGCGAAGGGACTGCACCCCGATCACGTCGCGCTGCTGCCCGACGGCCACGGCTGGCTGCTGGTCGAGTTCGGCGGCAAGGATCGCGACGAATCGGACGCGAAGGCAAAGGACTTCATCGCGCAGCTGCAGAAGCGCGTTCACCCGCCCAGCACGCACCTCTACGACCGGCCGAGCCAGGAGGCCGCGATCTGGGAGGTCCGGGAGTCAGGCCTCGGCGCGACGGCGATGGTGCCCGGCAAGGCGACGAGTGGACCGGGCTGGGAGGACTCGGCGGTGCCACCCGACAAGCTGGGCGATTACCTGCGTGACATGGCGAAGCTGTTCGCGGAGCATCGGTACAAGGTCGACATGTACGGCCACTTCGGGCAGGGCGTGCTGCACTGCCGCATCCCGTTCGACCTGGTCAGCGCCGCCGGCCTGGCCGACATGCGTCGCTTCATGGACGAGGCGGCCGATCTGTGCCTGGGGTACGGCGGCAGCCTCTCCGGAGAGCACGGCGACGGGCAGGCGCGCGCCGAGCTGCTGCCAAAGATGTTCGGCGACCGGCTGATCCACGCATTCGAGGAGTTCAAGGAGATCTGGGACCCCGAAGGTGGGATGAACCCCGGAAAGGTCGTGCGGCCGTATCGCATCCTGGACAACCTGCGGCTGGGGACCGGCTACAACCCGCCGAATCCGAAGACGCACTTCGCCTTTCAGACCGATCACGACTCGTTCGCGCATGCCGCGTTCCGATGCGTCGGCGTCGGCGAGTGCCGGCGCCACGACGGCGGGGTGATGTGCCCGAGCTACATGGTCACCCGCGAGGAGAAGCACTCCACCCGCGGCCGGGCCCACCTGCTGTTCGAGATGATGAACGGCGCCGAGATGGAGCGCGGCTGGCGCAACGAGGAGGTTCGCGAGGCGCTTGACCTGTGCCTGGCGTGCAAGGGCTGCAAGGGCGACTGCCCGGTCAACGTCGACATGGCCACGTACAAGGCCGAGTTCTACTCGCACTACTATGCCGGACGGCTGCGTCCGCGCGCCGCCTACTCGATGGGCCTGATCTACTGGTGGGCCGGGCTCGCCGCGAAGGCACCGCGCCTGGTCAACGCGGCCGCACGCGCGCCGCTGCTGGGCGGGCTGGCGAAGCGCCTGGCGGGTGTCGCATCCGAGCGCCAGCTGCCGCGCTTCGCGAACCGCACCTTCCGGCAGCGCTTCGCCGACCACCCGCAGACCGATGCCTCACGTCCGGAGGTCATCCTCTGGCCCGACACGTTCAACAATCACTTCCACCCCGAGACCGCCGAGGCGGCCGTCTCGGTCCTCGAAGCAGCCGGGTACCAGGTCACGATCCCGCGGGCCACGCTGTGCTGCGGCCGGCCACTCTACGACTGGGGCATGCTCGACCTCGCCGAGCGGCTGCTGCGCCAGGTGCTTCGTGAGCTGCGGCCGAAGATCCGGGCCGGCGTGCCGGTCGTCGGGCTCGAGCCGTCGTGCGTGGCGGTGTTCCGCGACGAGCTGGTCAGCCTCTTCCCGAATCGCCAGGACGCACGCCGCCTGTCGGAGCAGACGTTCGTCCTGTCCGAGTTCCTGGAGCGTGTCGAGGGCTGGTCGCCGCCGCACGTCGACGGCCAGGCGGTGGTCCACGGCCACTGCCACCACCGCTCGGTGATCGGGATCCGTCCCGAGGAACACGTGCTCGACGGCACCGGCCTTGACTGGCGGTTCGTCGACACGGGCTGCTGCGGGATGGCCGGCGCGTTCGGCTTCGAGGCGGGGGAGCACTACCGGGTGGCCATGGCCGCCGGCGAGCGCGCGCTGCTGCCCGCCGTCCGCGAATCGGACGACGACACGCTGCTCATCGCCGATGGGTTCAGCTGTCGCGAGCAGATCGAGCAGTCGACCGGCCGGCATGCCGTTCATCTCGCCGAGGTGCTCGCGGCGGGGCTGGATGATCGCACGTCGTCGCCCGCTGACCGGTAGCTCGGCGATACTCGCTCGCATGACCGTTCGGATCCGGCCGGCGCGTCGTGATGACGCCAAGGCGATTGCCGGGCTGGCCGTGCAGCTGGGTTACCAGGCGACGATGGAGGAGGTCGCGGCGCGCCTGGAGCGCTTGCTGCCCAACCGCGAATCGGCGGTGCTCGTGGCAGCCGGCGCCGACGATCGACCGTTGGGCTGGCTCCACGTCTACCTGCACCGAACGGTCGAGAGCGCGGTCAGCGCACGGATCGGCGGCTTGGTGGTCGACGAGGCGCAGCGCTCGCGTGGCATCGGTCAGGCGCTGCTGCAGGCCGCCGAAGCATGGGGCGACGAGCATGGAGTGACACGGATGACGCTCTACTCGCGTCAGAGCCGCGAGCGGGCCCATCGGTTCTACGAGCGTTCGGGATACCGGATCGCCAAGCACTCGTACCTGCTCGAGAAGGACCTGGCGAAGTGAGGCTTCGTACGGCTCGGGCTATACTTTCCCGGCCCATTTGCATCGTCTGGAGTAGCTCCTTGCCCGGTGTAGACCACCTGACCGATCCCGCCCAGCTGCGCTCGATGACCGATGCGCAGCTCGACCGCCTGGCCGATGCGATGCGCGAGAAGATGATCCGCACCGTCAAGCAGACCGGCGGTCACCTGGCCTCGTCGCTGGGTGCCGTCGAGATCGCCCTGGCGCTGCACCGGGTCATGGATTCGCCCCGCGATCGGATCGTGTGGGACACCGGGCACCAGGCCTACGCCCACAAGCTGCTCACCGGACGTGGCGAGCGGTTTGACACGCTGCGCCAGGTCGATGGCATCGGCGGCTTCCCACGACGCAGCGAGAGCGAGCATGACGTGTTCGACGGCGGCCATGCGGGGACCGGGGTGAGCATCGGGGTGGGGCTGGCTGCGGCGCGCGACCTGCTGCCGGTCGGCGATCCGGGCCGCCGGCAGCGCATCGCCGTGTGCGTCGGCGACGCTGCGCTGCAGAGCGGCCTGACCATGGAGGCGCTCAACCACCTGGGGCACACCAAGCATCGCCTGCTGATCGTGCTCAACGACAACGAGATGAGCATCAGCCCGTCCGTCGGCGGGCTGTCGACGTCGCTCAACAAGCTGCGCCTGACCAAGGCCTACCAGGGCACGAAGTCGGCGACCAAGGGCGTGCTCGAGCGCGTGCCCCTGGTGGGCAAGCCGCTGTTCGACGTCCTGGCCTTCACCAAGGAGGGGTTCAAGCGCTCGTGGGCCAAGGTCGGCTTCTTCGAGGACATGGGACTGACTTACATCGGCGTGCTGGACGGCCACGACCGCCGGGAGCTGGAGAGCGCCTTCGAGCGCGCCTTCGAGCTCAACGGGCCGGTGCTGGTCCACGTCAAGACGGTGAAGGGACGGGGTTACGCTCCCGCCGAGGCCGATTCGGAGTCGTTCCACGGCGCGTCGCTGCCGCCCATCGACCTGGCTGCGATCGATCCGACCGAGGAGCCACTGCCATCGACCGCCGCCGGCAAGCGCAAGCCGAAGACCTACACCCAGGCGTTCGTCGAGGAGCTGATTCGCCTGGCGACCGATGACGATCGGATCGTGGCCATCACCGCGGGCATGCCGACCGGCACCGGGCTGTCGCGCTTCGCGGAGCGCTTCCCACGGCGATTCTTCGATGTGGGAATTGCCGAACAGCACGCCGTCACGCTGGCTGCGGGCCTGGCCCTGGCGGGCCGCCGCCCGGTCGTGTCGCTGTACTCCACGTTCAGCCAGCGCGCCTACGACCAGCTGGTCCACGACGTCTGCCAGAACGGCCTGCCGGTGCTGCTGGCGGTCGATCGTGCCGGCCTGGTCGGCGAGGACGGCACCTCGCACCAGGGCATGTTCACGCTCGCGGCGCAGCGGTCGCTGCCGAACCTGGTCATCGGCTCGCCGAAGGACGAGCAGGAGCTGCGCGACATGGTCGTCACGGCGGTCGCCTGCGACGGACCGATGTCGCTGCACTACCCGCGCGACGCGGGCGAGGATCTGCCCGATCGCGAGGGCCACGCGCTCGAGGTCGGCCGCGGCGAGGTGCTGGCGGAGGGCCATGACCTGGTCTTCGTGGGCTTCGGACCGATCGTGCAGCGGCTGGTCGCGGTTGCCACCGAGCTCGAGTCCGCCACCGGACTGACCGCGACGGTGATCAACGCCCGCTGGGCGAAGCCACTCGACGAGGCGCTGCTCGCCGAGCACGCCGCGGGAAAGCAGCTCGTCGTCACCGCCGAGGAGTCGGCCGCAATGGGCGGCTTCGGCGACGGTGTGCTCGATGCGCTCAATCGCGCGGGCGTCCACGTGCCGCTGCTGAAGATCGCGCTGGTCGAGGGCTTCGTGCATCACGGCGCGGTCGACGACCTGCGGCGCCAGCAGCGGATTGACGTGTCGGGGATCGAGGAGCAGGTGCGGATGAAGCTCGGCGCACTTGGCGTATCGCTCGAGCCAGGGCAGAAGTCGCGCAAGGCGAGCGCCGCGTAGGCCGTTCCGTCGTTGACGGGGTCAACGATAGCCGGGCACCGACGCCTGACGATTCGCCCGATGGCCCGTACCATCGGCCGATGCCGCGCATGCGCCTCGACCAGCTCCTGGTGGAGCGCCGCCTCGCGAGCTCGCGCAGCCAGGCACAGGCACTGATCCTCGCCGGCGAAGTCGAGCTGCGAGGCGCCGGAACGAGAACGCTGAAGCCGGGACAACAGGTGGCGGCGGACGCGTCGGTTTCCCTGGTCGGCAAGCCTCGATGGGCGAGCCGTGCCGGCGCCAAGCTGGACGCGGCGCTCGGGGCGTTCGCCATCGACCCCACGGGACTCGCCTGCCTGGACGCGGGCGCGTCGACCGGCGGCTTCACCGACGTCCTGCTCGAGGGCGGCGCGCGGATCGTCTATGCAGTCGACGTCGGCCGCGCGCAGCTGGTCGACCGCCTGCGGCGCGACCCCCGGGTGGTCAGCATGGAGCGCACGAACCTGCGTACGCTCGACGCGCTGCCCGAGCCGGTCGACCTCGTCACGCTCGACCTCTCGTTCATCTCGCTCGCGCTCGTCCTGCCCGCGGTGCACCGACTGCTGACCGATGCGGGACGTGCCGTGTGCCTGGTCAAGCCGCAGTTCGAGGCAGGCCGCGACGCCGTTCCTCGAGGAGGCGTGGTGCGCGATTCGGCGGTGCACCGCGACGTCCTCCTGCGCTTCGGCGATCACGCGGTCGCCGCTGGGTTCGTGCCGACGCGGCTCATCCGCTCGCCGGTCACCGGCAGTGACGGCAATGTCGAGTTCCTGGCCCTTTTGGAGAAATCCGTGGCGACGCGTCGAGATTGGGCGGCGCTGGTCGAGCCTGTGGTTGCCGGCGACCGCGCCGTGTAGCACGCGCGTACTACGATGCCGGGCGTGAAGAAGCGCAGGACACCTGCCGCCGAGCAGCTGAGCGCCTTCGAGGGCTTCGAGCCGGTCACGTCGCTGCCCGAACCCGGCGTCGACACGATGCGCCAGATCGTCAGCCTGCGCATGCCCGATGCACTGCTCGAACGGGTCGAGACCGCTGCCCGCCAGCGCGGTGTCTCGCCGTCGAGCCTGATGCGTGCGCTGATCGCCGCCGGACTCGACCGCAGCTACGCGGCGGTGACCGAATCGGACGTCGCCACCGAGCTCGGCGCGCTGCGCCGGCAGATCGAGCAGATCGCCGAGCGCCTGGAGCAGCAGGTATGAGCGGGCTGCGGCGCATCGGCCTGGCGTACAACCCGACCAACCCGGAGGTGCCGCCCGTCCTCGAGCGGGCGAAGCGCTGGTGTCAGGCGAACGGCGTCGAGACCTGGGAATCGCAGGCAGAGGACGCGCACGCCATCGGGCCCGAGCTCGAGGGCACCGACCTCGTGGCGATCCTCGGCGGTGACGGGACGTTCCTGCGCGCTGCGCGGGCGATCGGCGCATCGCAGGTGCCGGCGTTGGGCATCAACCTGGGACGCATCGGCTTCCTGGCCAAGGTCGAGACCGGTGACCTGGAGCGAGCGCTGGAGCAGGTCGCCAACGGCGAGTTCACGGTCGAGGAGCGCTTCCGCATCCAGGCCGCGCTGCGACGCACGAGCGGCGAGACGGAGCAGCACGCCTGCGTCAACGAGGTCGTCGTGGCGCGCGCCAACCGCGTACGGATGATCCATATCGAGGTCGAGGTATCGGGCAGCCACCTGGCGACGTACGTGGCCGACGGCGTGGTCGTCGCCACGCCGACCGGTTCGACCGCCTACTCGTTCTCGGCCGGTGGATCGATCCTCGATCCGCGCCTGCGCAACATGATCATCACGCCGGTCGCCGCCTACCTCTCGCCACTGCACAGCGTCGTCGCCGGCGGCGATCACCTCGTGCGGTTGACGCTGCGCCTGGCGGCGGACGGCGCGCTGCTGTCGCTCGACGGCCAGGCCGACATCCCGATGGCCGAGGGCGACTGTGTCGAGGTCTCGGCGCTCGAACGGCCGCTGCGAATCATCGAGCCGGCGGGCAGCACGCCGTTCTACGACCTGCTGCGCACCAAGGCCAGCCTGCTGCCGTACTGACCGATGCCGCTGCTGGAGCTCAACGTCGAGAACCTCGCGGTGCTGTCGTCGGTCCGGCTGCCGCTGGCGCCGGGCCTCACCGTCGTCACCGGCGAGACGGGCGCCGGGAAGTCGCTGGTCGTCGACGCGCTGTCGCTCGCGCTCGGCGCGCGAGCCTCTTCGGACGCGGTGCGGGCGGGGACCGATGCCGCCCGGATCGAGGCGATCTTCGACGCCGTGCCGCGCGACGCCGACGACGCCCTGGACGAGCTCGTCGAGGCCGGCGACGGCATGGTCATCGTGCGGCGCGAGGTCTCCGCCGACGGACGCTCGCTGGTGCGCGTCAACGATCGCGCGGTGACGGTCGGTGCGCTGGCGGCGCTCGGTGCGCGGCTGGCGGAGATCCACGGCCAGCACGAGCAGCAGCGCCTGTTGGATCCATCACGGCAGCTCGCGCTGCTCGATCGAGCCGGCGGGCTGGACGACCTGCGTGGCGAGGTGGCTGCTGCGCACCGCGCCTGGCGCTCGGTGGTGGCGGCCGCCGAGGAGCTGCTCACGGACGAGCGGGAACTGGCTCGGCGGGTCGAGCTGCTGCGCCACCAGGTCGACGAAATCGACGCTGCGCGGCTGCAGCCGGGCGAGGACTTGACGCTCGAGGCGGCGGTGCGTGCTGCGCAGCATGCCGAGGAGATCGCACGGGCCGCCTCCGATGCCGTCAGCGCGTTGCGCGACGATCGCGCCGGCCTGGAGGCACTCGGGGCCGCGCTGGCCGCGCTCCATGCGGCTGCGCAGCACGACGAGCGCTTCGCCCCGCTGGTCGAGCGCGCCACCGGCCTGGTGGCCGAGGCGGAGGAGCTGGCGCGCGACGCCGCCGCGCTCGGCGAGCTGGATCTCGATCCGGCCACGCGCGTTGAGCTCGAAGAGCGCCTGGCGCTGCTCTACGACCTGCAGCGCAAGTACGGACCCTCGCTGGCCGACGTCGTGGCGTTCGGCGAGGCCGCAGCGCGCGACCTTGCAGCGCTCGAGGACCAGGCGGGGGAGCGCGAACGGCTGCGCATCGAGCAGACGCGGCTGCGCAGCGAGCTGGTCGCTGCCGCCGAGCGGCTGACGAAGGCGCGTCGCGAGGCCGCCACGCGGCTGAGCGCGCAGGTCAACGCCGAGCTGCCGCCGCTCGGCCTGGCGTCCGGGTCGTTCGACGTCGAGATCGAGCCGGCCGAGCCCGGGCCGGGCGGCGCGGACCGCCTGACATTCACCTTCGCCCCGAATCCGGGTGAGCCGCCGCGCCCACTGGCGCGCATCGCGTCGGGTGGCGAGGCGAGCCGGCTCAGCCTGGCCCTCAAGGTCGTCCTGGCCGCGGCCGACGACACGCCGGTCCTCGTCTTCGACGAGGTCGACGCCGGCATCGGCGGCCGGAACGCCGGGGCACTCGGGGAGCGGCTCAAGGGGCTGGCGGCGCATCACCAGGTGCTGTGCGTCACCCACCTGCCGCAGATCGCGGCGTATGCCGACGCGCATGTCCACGTCGGAAAGCGTGTCGAGGACGGTCGGACGCACACCGAGGTGCGGCTGCTCGATGCCGAGGAGCGGACCGTCGAGCTTGCGGCGATGCTCGGCGGCGCGGAAGCCGGCGACGCCGCCCTCGCCGCGGCCGAGGCGCTGCTGCGCACCGCCCGGTGAGCATCGACGATGCGATCGATGCCTTCCTGCTCGAGCTGCGCGTCGAGCGCGGGCTCTCACCGCTGACCATCGCGGCGTACCGGCGCGACCTCGGCCAGTTCGCGGCGACCGCGGACGCCGACTGGCGGCGCGACCCGCAGCCCGCGCGAGACTTCGTCGCCGCGCTGCGCCGGAACGGTCGCCGGCCGGCGACCCAGGCACGCAAGGTCGCCGCGCTGCGCAGCTTCTACGCCTTCGCGCTGCGCGAGGGGATCATCGAGCGCGAGGTGGCGACGTTGCTCGCCACGCCGAAGCCAGGCAGCTACCTGCCCGAGGTCCTGGCCGCCGACGACGTCGTGCGCGTCCTCGACGCGCCTCCGGCCGACGATCCGGCGGGGATTCGCGACCGCGCGCTGCTCGAGCTGCTCTACGACTGCGGGCTGCGGGTCAGCGAGCTGACCGGCCTCGACCTGGACCGCGTGGACCTCGAGAAGCTGCAGGTCCGGGTCATCGGCAAGGGGGACAAGGAGCGGCGCGTGCCGATGACCGAGGAGGCGCGTGAGCGGCTGCACCGGTACCTCGGCGGACCGCGCGCCACGTGGACCGCCAAACAGCCGACGCCCGCTGTCTTCGTCAGCCAGCACGGGAAGCGGCTGGTGCGCGAATCGGTCTACCGGCTGGTGCGCGGCTGGGCGGAGGTGGCAGGCCTGGGCGAGAAGGTCACGCCGCACACCTTCCGGCACAGCTTCGCGACGCATCTGCTGGAGGGCGGCGCGGACCTGCGGGTGGTCCAGACGCTGCTCGGCCATGCTAGCATCAGCACGACCCAGCTCTACACCCACCTGACCGGGCGCCGACTGCGCGAGGTGTACACCAAGGCCCACCCGAGAGCCTGAGCCGAGGAGCCGAGGATCCCATGAGCTACGCCACGAACCTCCTGTCGCGGGGCGAGGAGATCGTCTTCGAGAGCCGGCAGCACTGGTTCGCCGTTCTCGCCCAGACCTGGGTCTGGATCCTGGTCGCCATCGTGTCGCTGGCGGTCCTCATCTTCCTGGGCACGAACGCCGGGCTGGTCCTGAACAATGGCACCGCCGACCAGGTGGTGACGATCATCGTGCTGGTCGTGCTGCTCGCCTCGCTCGGTCGCATCGGCCTGGTGCTGTGGGCCTGGCGCAACGAGGAATACCTGGTCACCACGCGGCGGATCATCAAGTCCGAGGGCATCTTCAACAAGAACATGGGCGACTCGAGCCTGGAGAAGGTCAACGACGCGCACCTGTCGCAGAGCTGGATGGGTCGCATCTTCGACTACGGCACGCTCGACATCCTGACCGCCGCCGACGAGTCGGGTGGCATCGAGGACTTCCGGATGCTGGCCGACCCGGTGAAGTTCAAGATCGCGATGCTCAACCAGAAGGAGCTGCTCGAGCGACCGGACCTCGCTCCGCCACGCCGCTACCAGCAGCGCGATGCGCAGCCGGAGATGCGTCGTGCGGACCCGATGCCGCCTCGTGCCGGCTCTGATCGCGTCTCCGAGGTCCGCTCAGAGCCGGTGGTGGCCTCCCCACCGACGGAAGCCGGACCTGCCGTCGCTCCCGGGCAGCGGGGTGCGTCACCCGACGAGCTGGCAGCGACACTCGAGCGGCTGGGCGGCCTGCGCGACAAGGGGCTGATCACCGACGACGAGTACGAGGCAAAGAAGCGCGACATCCTGGAGCGGATGTAGGTGTCCCAGCCCCGCCTGGGAGCGCTGGCCGACGGAATCTACGGCGAAGAGCTCGATCGACGGATCTCCGCTGCCGCGGATGCCATTTCGAGCTTCCTGCGGACCGATGCGCGCCTGGCGGCGCCGAAGCTCGCCTTCGTCCTCGGCTCGGGGCTCGGCGACGTCGTCGAGCTGCTGGACGACGCGCCGCGGCTGGAGCTTGACTACGCCGACATTCCGTTCGTGCCCCACGTCGCCGTCGTGGGCCACGCGGGCCGGCTGGTCGGCGGCCTGGTTCACGGCACGCCGGTACTGGTCCTGTCCGGTCGCGCGCATCCATACGAGGGCTACTCGCATCGGGAGGCGACGATCCTGCTGCGCGCCTGCCTGTCACTCGGCGTCGAGACCGTGGTGCTCACCAACGCCGCCGGCGCGCTCAACGCGGAGTTCGATCCGGGCGACGTGATGCTGATCAGCGACATGATCAACCTGTCGGGCGAGAACCCGCTGCTCGGGCCGAACCTCGACCGATTCGGGCCGCGCTTCCCGGCGATGGCCGATGCCTTCGATCCAGGGCTGCGCGAGCGAGCCGCGGAGGCCGCAGCGACCGTCGACGTCCGCTTGCGCGAGGGGGTCTACATCATGCTGTCGGGTCCCTACTACGAGACCCGGGCCGAGATGCGCATGCTTCGCGCGCTGGGCGGCGATGCGGTTGGCATGTCGACGGTCCATGAGGTGCTCGTGGCGCGCCACGCCGGCGCTCGGGTGCTGGCCTTCAGCCTGATCACCAATAAGGCGACCGACGACGTCGAAGCCGGCGCGACCCACGAGGAGGTCATCGAGATGGGTCGCATCGGTGCCGGCCGGCTCGTGCGCCTGCTCGAGGCGCTGCTGCCGGATCTCGCCTAGCCGATGCTCTTCTTCAACCTCACCGCCCCTCAGATCGTCGGCATCGCCATCGCGCTCGTGGTCGGCATCACGTTTCACGAGTTCAGCCACGCGTTCGTCGCCGACCAGCTCGGCGACCACCGGCCGCGGGCGATGGGCCGGGTCAGCCTGAACCCGGCCGCCCACATCGACCCGATGGGCGCGCTCTTCTTCGTCATTGCCGGCTTCGGCTGGGGGAAGCCGGTGATGGTCAACGGCTACGCACTGCGGCCCGGTCGCATCGGCCTGTCGATGGTCGCCGCCGCCGGACCGATCGCCAACGTCCTCGTCGCGCTCGTGTTCGCGGTGCTCTTCCGCGCGTTGTTCATGCTCGAGCTCGGCAACGAGTTCGTCTTCAACGTCGTGATCTACACGATCATGTACAACCTGGCGCTGGCGCTCTTCAACCTGCTGCCGATTCCGCCGCTCGACGGCTACAACCTGGCGCTCGGCCTGCTGCCGCCTCGCCAGTCCTTCCTCCTTCAGCGCTACGCGCAGTACGGCTTCCTCGTCCTGCTCGGCGTGATCCTGCTGTCGTACACCATGCCCGGCGGCGGGCCGATCGGTTGGCTGTTCGCCCTGGCGCGCGCCGGGACGAACCTGCTCACCGGGCTGACGCTCGTCTAGCCGTGGCACGTCCGCTGTATCGAGTCGGCCAGTTCATCGGTCACGTCCGGGCGCGGGTGACGGCCGACGAGGAAGCATTCGTCTCCCGGGTGCTGCCGCCGCGGGCCGCCGCCCTGTTCGCCGCCATGCCGATCGCCGACCGACGTCATGGGCTGGACGTCGCCGAGCGGCTGCTGATGACCGGCGAGCGGGACCCGGATCTCATCGCCGCCGCGCTCTTGCACGATGTCGCCAAAGGCCATCGCATGCGGCTCTGGCATCGGGTCGCGGGGGTGCTGCTGCAAGCGGTGGCGCCATGCTTCCTGGCTCGCCTGGCGTCCGCCCGCCAGCGCTCCTGGCGCTACCCGTTCCACCTGTACCTTCACCACACGCCGATGTCCGCCGAGGCCGCGCGCACCGCCGGCTGCTCGGACCGATGCGCCGCGTTCATCCGCGGCATCTCGCCCGAGATGTCGCTGCAGGCCGCCCTCCTGGCTGCCGACGAGGCATCCTAGCCGCCGATGCCGCTCGAGCCGATTCCCGTCGAGGTCGCCGCGCCGGCCGCCGTCGCGGTGGCGTCAGCGCCGGACGGCGCAGCGTCCTTCGAGCTGCAGCTGCCCGTGTTCGAGGGCCCGCTGCAGTTGTTGTTGCACCTCATCGAGTCCCGGCAGCTCGACGTGCTCAGCGTCCCGCTGGCCGAGGTGGCCGATGCCTATGTCGAGCACATCGCCCGTCACCCGATCGACGCGGCAAACCTGTCCGAGTTCGTGGCCATCGCCGCGCAGCTGATCCTCCTCAAGTCGCGACGGCTGCTGCCGACCGAGCCGCTGCCGGGGCTGGTCGAGGGCGAGGCCGAGCCGGACGAGGAGGAGCTCCGCCGGCGGCTGATCGAATACCGCGTCCTCCGTGACGCCGCCGTCGCACTCGGCGCGCTCGACCTTGTCGCGCCGCTCATGCGCCGCGAGCCGCGCGAAGCGGATCTGCCGCAGGTCGCGGCGCCACAGCTGCCCGCCGCCTTCCTGGCCGAGGCACTCGACCGCCTGGCGGCCGTGCCGGAGCCGGTCGCTCCGCCGCCCGAGGTGATGGTCCGCGAGATCACCATCGCGATGCAGATCGCCGCGCTACGCCGGGCGATGGGCCAATCGGGGCGGGTCGTGCTGCAGTCGATCCTGGCGACCTGCCGCTCGCGGACCGAAACGGCGGTCACCGTGCTCGCCGCGCTCGAGCTGGTGCGGCGCCGGCAGGTGAGCGTCGAGCAGACCGAGACATTCGGCCCGATCCTGATCACCCCGCTCGAGTCGTCGGCGTGAGCGAGCTTGACGAGCTGACCGCCTTCTACGAGGCCCTCCTGTTCATCGCCGAGCGACCGCTGTCGACGACCGAGCTGGCGCAGCTGGGCGGCGTGCCGCTGCTGCAGGCGGAGGCGACCCTTGCCGGCCTCGCCGAGGAGCTGGCCGACGACCGTCGCGGGCTGCGGTTGCAGCACCATGACGACGGCTGGCAGCTCGTCACGGCGCCGGAGGTCGGGGAGCGGCTGGCCGCCTACGCCAGCCGCGAGGAGGCACGCCTGACTCCGGCGGCGCTCGAGGCGCTGGCGATCATCGCCTACCGCCAGCCGTGCACCCGTGGAGAGGTCGAGCGGGTGCGGGGTGTCGACTCCGACTATGTGATTCGCTCGCTGCTCCACCGCCGGCTCATCGCCGAGGTCGGGCGCCGGGACGCCCCCGGACGGCCGATCCTGTTCGGCACCACCTTCGCCTTCCTCGAGCGCTTCGGTCTCACCTCGCTGGACGACCTGCCGGCACTGACCGATGCGGCGGCCGCCGCGGCGGCGCTGACTGCCACCGATACCGATGCCGGCTGAGCGCCTGCAGAAACTGTTGTCGGGAGCCGGCGTCGCGTCCAGGCGCGCCGCGGAGGCGCTGATCGCCGACGGGCGGGTGACGGTGAACGGCCGGGTCGCATCGCTTGGGGAGCGCGCCGATCCGGCGACCGATCGGGTGGCGGTCGATGGGCAGCCGCTCTCCGGGGTGGCGGCGGCGGTGCACCTGGCCGTTCACAAGCCGCGCGGCCTGCTCTCGTCGGCGCGTGACGAGCGCGGGCGGGCTTCGGTGGCGAGCCTGGTCGACACCGGCGCATCGGTCAGGCTGTGGCCGGCCGGACGGCTCGACGTGGATTCCGAGGGGCTCATGCTGCTGACAAACGACGGGCCGTGGGCCAACCGCGTCCTGCATCCCCGCTACGGGCTTCAGCGCGAGTATGCCGTGCTGCTCGACGAGCTCCCGGTTCGCGACGAGGTCGCCCGCCTGCTCGATGGCGTGGACCTCGACGACGGTCCGGCACGGCTGCTCGGGGCCCGGCTCATCGGCCCGCCGCGGGAGGTCGACCGCCAGCCGGGCGAGCGCGGCGCCTGGCTGCGCGTCCGGGTTGGCGAGGGTCGCAAACGCGAGGTGCGCCGCATCTTTTTCGCGATCGGCCATACGGTGCGGCGTCTCGTCCGCACTCGATTCGGGCCGCTGACGCTCGCCGGGCTGCGGGCGGGGGAGTGGCGGCCGCTGACCGGCAGTGAGGTTGCTGCGCTGGCCGGCGAGCACGAGACTGCGCTGCGGTGATGGGGCTGAACGGCGTCTGCGTGGCGATCGACGGACCGTCGGGCTCCGGCAAGAGCACGATCGGCTATGCCCTCGCGCAACGGCTCGGCGCGACGTTCGTCGACACCGGGCTGATGTACCGCGCGCTGACGCTCGCCGCACTCGATCACCACGTCGACGTCGACGACGGCGATGCGCTGGGCGGCCTGGCGCAACGCTCCACGATCGAGGTGCGGCGGCCGCGCGCCGACGAGCACGACCGGTTGGAGACCGTGCTGCTCAACGGCCGCGACGTGACCCACGCGGTCCGCACGCCACGGATCGATCGGGCGGTCTCGGCGGTCAGCCGGCACGCGACGGTACGTGACGCCATGCTCGAGGTGCAGCGTGCCGTGGCGCGCCGTGGCGACACGGTGATGGTCGGCCGGGACATCGGCACCGTCGTGCTGCCCGACGCCACGTTGAAGGTGTACCTCACCGCTTCGACCATGGTTCGCGCGGCACGCCGCGCCGCCGAGATGGGCCATCCGCGGCGTGTCGACGAGTATCTCGCCGAGATCGAGCGCCGCGACGCCGCGGACTCGACTCGCGCGCTCGCCCCATTGCGCATGGCCGAGGGAGCGCTGCTGCTCGACACCGGCACCCTGGACGTCGACGCCTGCGTCGCGGCCATCGTCGCCCGCCTGCCCGATCGTGTGCCGTGAGCGACTGGTTCTTCCGCCCCGGCGCCGCAGCCAGTGCCTTCCTGCTGCGTCGCCTCGGGCGACCGGCCGTCATCGGCCTGGACAATGTGCCACGCGAGGGTGCATTCGTCCTCGTGGCCAACCATGTCTCCCTGGCAGATCCGCCGATCATCGGCTGGGCGGCTGGTTACCAGACGCATCGGCTCATCCACTTCATGGCGAAGGAGGAGATGCGGCGCTGGCCGATCCTCGGCTGGCTCGCCGAGCGGTCGGGCGTCTTCTTCGTCCGACGTGGCGAGGGTGATCGGGCTTCGCAACGGGCGGCACTCGAGATGCTGGCGCGTGGCGAGCCGATCGCGCTCTTCCCGGAGGGCACGCGCAGCCGCGACGGTGTGCTGTCGGAGGGCAAGCCCGGTGCCGCGCTGTTGGCCATGCGCAGCGGCGCTCCGCTGCTGCCGGTCGCCATCTCGGGCAGCGAACGGATCTTCCCGGGCAGGTCGCGGATGCCGCATCGAACGAAGGTGACGGTGACCATCGGGCGGCCGTTCGACCTCCCGCATCAGCCGAGTGGAAGGCTCGATCGCGCGGCACTGAGCGAGGGGACCGAGCGGATCATGCGCGAGATCGCCGCCCTGCTGCCGCAACGGCAGCGCGGGCGCTGGGGAAGCTAGGTCGCGGTCGACTCCGACAATCAACCGAACCCCGCTCTCCGCGGATGGATGGCGCTTGCGACGCCAGGACGCGTTTCTGACGGTTCCGCGGCTCGTCGTTAGAATCGACGGGAGATGACAGCTCAGGCACCGACCCGTCCGGACGTGCGCATCGCCGAGCGCGCCGGCTTCTGCTACGGCGTGCGGCTGGCGATCGATAAGGCCAAGCGGGCGCGCGAAGAGGGCAAGCCGGTCACCACGCTTGGCCAGCTCGTCCATAACCCCGGCATCAAGGCCGACCTCGATGACCGCGGCATCCGCACCGCCGATCT
>DASSTC010000044.1:0-10844 GCA_035708065.1 Candidatus Limnocylindria bacterium
TCGAACACCGGACGCGCCTCGACCGTCACGCCGCCACCGTCACCTTCCGCTCCTCGTCGCCGCGCAACAGCACGAGCTCCAGGGCGTCGCTGCCCGCGGCCGCGAGCACGTCGAAGAGGTCATCGGCGCTGGCGATCTCGCGACCGCCGGCCGCCACGATCAGGTCGCCCTCGGCGATCCCGGCACGCGACGCCGGCGAATCATCCTCGACCTCGCGCACCAGCAGCCCGTCACGCTCCGACAGGCCGACCGCCCGCCGGAGCCGCCGCGCCACGTGCGCCGGCGCCAGCCCGACGCCCAGCCGCCGGCGCGAGGGCGTTTCACCGCGCCCGAGCGCGTCGACGCGCGAACGCAGCGTCTCATCGGCCGGAATGGCCAGGTAGAAGCCGCTGCCCAGCCGGTTGGTGTTGATCCCGAGCAGTTCGCCGGCGACATTGACCAGCGGGCCGCCGCTCGAGCCGGGCATCAGCGGCGCGGTGTGCTCCAGGCTGCCGCCGATCCGCCGGCCACGTGGGCCGCGGAATGCCCGCCCGACGCCCGACACGAAGCCGAACGTCACCCGCGCGCCCGCTCCGGCGGGATTGCCGAGCGCCACGACCGGGCTGCCGACGTCGACGCTCGAGGCCGCCCAGGCGACCGGCTGCGTCCCGGAGGTTTCGACGCCCAGGATCGCCAGATCGTTGTCCGCGTCGACGCCCAGGACGGATGCATCGGCCTGCCGGCCATCCGCGAAATAGACCTGCACGTCGTCGCCATGCAGGTTGTGCGCGTTCGTCAGGACGCGCCCGTCACCAACGACCACGCCTGATCCGCCGCGCCATCGGTTTCCGATCCCGACCGTCGACGGACCGACCTTCCCGGCGATCGCCGCGATCGCGCCGCCGAGCTCTTCCAGTGGACCCATCGGTTCCTCCTGCTAACTTGCAAGTTGCAAGTTACACCGATGGACGAGCATGTCAAGACTGATGCCGTACGATCCTGCAATGACCGATGCCGCCGCCTCGCCCCTGGCTGCGGCGCTCGAGCGGGTGGGCGACCGATGGAGCCTCCTGCTGGTGGAGGCGCTGCTGCCCGGCCCGCGCCGTTTCAACGAGCTGACCGATGCGATCGGCGGCATCGCGCCCAATATCCTGACCGACCGGCTGCGCCGGCTCGAAGGCGAGCGCATCGTGCGGTCCAAGCCGTATTCCGAGCGGCCGCCGCGCGTCGCCTACGAGCTGACCGCGGAGGGCCAGGAGCTGGCCGGCGCACTGCGGCTGCTGGCGGACTGGGGCTCGCGCGTCGCCCGCGACGCGGAGCCGATCCACCACGCGGTGTGCGGCACGCCCGTCGAGGCGCGATGGTACTGCCCGACCTGCGACCGCCCGGTCGAGCCCACCGAGGCGGACGAGCTTCGCCACCTGTAAGGGAGATGGTTGCCGCCGCCCAGCCGATCTCGCGCCTCGCGAGCCGCTGCTCACGCCTCGCGAGCCGCTGCTCGCGCTTCCGCATAACTGTGTAGCCAGCCCGTGGCTCTATCAGCGAATGAAGCCGTCGATTGGCGCCCTCGTTCGCCAGCGGAGCCACGGCCTGGCGAAATCGACGGCCGAAGGTCGCTGCGGCGCCTTATCCGCGTTGCAGCGGCACCGTCAGCCGCCATTAGAGCCACCTGCTGGCTGCTCGGTTGATCCCGAGCCGCTCTCCTTCACCGGGAGACGCGTCAGGGTCAGCGCCGGTGAAGAACGAACTCGACGGTTTGGCGGAGTGGCGGCTCCACTTCGACAAGCTTGGTCTGGTCGACGTAGCCTGGCGCCGATGCCGTGACCCGATACGTCGCGCGCCCCAATCTGCCGACCGAGAAGAATCCATCGTTCTCGGGCGAGAACTGCACGATGCCGGCAGGTTCTCGGACCAGGCCGAACGCCGCGGATGTATCGACTTGAACGCTCGCGCCTGAAATGGCCTGGTAGGCCGCATCGGTGACGCGTCCTTCCAGGATCGTGGTCGGCCCCTTGGCGCTCTGGCACGCGGTCATAGCAATGGCCGCCAAGAGCACGGCCAGCGCCCGCCTCATCGCGATGCCTTCCGGGCAACGAGGCTGACGACCGGCGCTCGCCACACGAACGCATCCGCAGGAAGGCCGGCCCAGCGGTGCAGCGTCTCGGCCCGGACATCGCGCAGCTCGTCCGCTTCGAGCGCCTCGAAGACGTCGTCCCGCTCCCAGTTTTCCAGCAGCGCCAGGTAGCTCTCCGCCGTGAACGCATGCTCAACCGCATCCGGCCGGGCGTCGACATCGGTGAAGCCGGCGTCTCGGACTTCATCGGCCGCCGACTGGACCGATGCGAACGGATCGGTCTCATACCCCGATGCGTCTTCGGGCAGCTCCCACTCGTCGGCAAGGTCATCGAAGATCGTCAGTGGCTCGAAATCGGCCACTCCATCGGTCCAG
Source organism: Candidatus Limnocylindria bacterium (assembly GCA_035708065.1). Lineage (GTDB taxonomy): Bacteria > Chloroflexota > Limnocylindria > QHBO01 > QHBO01 > JAICUY01. The sequence goes on from DASSTC010000044.1 coordinate 2,429, forward strand.
GTCACGATGGCGAGCGTGCCGTCCGGTCGCAGCACGCGGCGCATCTCGCGCAGCGCGGCGGCGCGATCGGGGACGAGCTGCAGGACGAACGCGCTGCTGACCACGTCGACCGAACCGTCGGGCAGCGGGATCCGCTGGGCGTCGCCGTCGATGAAGGTGACGCGCCGCCCGTTCGCCTCGGGAACGCGCTCGCGCGCGATCGCCAGCATGCCGCTCGACGGATCGATGCCGGTCACGCGCAGCCCCGGCCAGCGCTCGGCCGCAGCCAGCGCCAGGAGACCGAGGCCGGTGCCGACGTCGATGAGCGACGCATCGGCCCGACCGTCGAGGGCTGGCGCCAGGCGGTCGAGCAGGCGCAATCCTGTCTCCGCGATGACCGGTCCCCAGAAGTCGCGGTAGCGGACGGCGGCGTCGTCGTACCGCTCGCTAACGTCGCTCACTGGGCGGCTGCAGGCAGCGCGACCTGCCTCACGCCGTCGGCCGCGACGCGGAAGATCGATGGCGCGCGCAGGCCCTGGGTAATGAACAGACCACCGTGTTCGCGCCACGAGCTGATCCCTTCAGCTGGCAACGTTGCCACGATCCCGCCGTCGGCAATCGAGAGAACCGTGACCCGGCAGGTCGCTGCGTCACCCTGCCCGCACCCTCCGGACCGAACCAGCAGCAACGACCCGTCTGGTGCGATATCGGTGTTCCCGTCGGGCGTGCGCGTCGTCGGGAGTTCAGCGACGCTCCCGTCGGCGTGCAGCAGTGCCCATGAGCTCGGTCCGCGCAGCCACGCGAGGCCGTCCGCATTTCGGGAGACGACCCAGCCTCCCCACGTCCCGGCGATATCCGTCGGCTGCGCCTGGCCATCGGTCCAGAGCATGAACGGCGGCCCGATGCCACCGCCCGGTTGGCGCGCGTCGCTGTGCGCCACGAGCCAGGTTCCCGGTTGCGAGGTGGGCGATATCGGCGTGAGGCCAGCGGGAAAGGCGTCGTCGAACGTCAGTCGGCCCTCATCATCCAGGGTTGCGAGCCGCGTTCCGCCGGCGAGCAGGAATCCACCGGCCGGTATCGGCTCCATCCACCCCCAGAAGGACCAGTCGGCGAGCCAGTCGACGTTGGCGGCATCGTCGAGCGGGATGATCATCGGCTCAGCACCGGGTGACGACAGCACGACGCTATCGACCTTGTCGACGGCCTGTCGCATCGCAGGAATGGCGACCAGCTGCCCATCGCTCACGGCGCTGTACGCACCAAGCTCGAGATCCGCGGGGATGACGAGGCGGGTCCACCTCGAGTCGCCATCCACGGAACATAGCCACGTGCGATCGCCATCGGCGGCAGAGCTGCTGAACGCGACCGCGAAGCCGGAATTCAACGGCCCGACCGGTCGGGCATGCGCTTCTGTAGGGATCGGCTTCGCGGGCGGAGAGCCGGTCGTTGCCGTCGGCGGCACGCATGCGAGCGCCTCAGCGTTCTCGGACGCTGAAGAGTTGGCGAATTCGAGCGGCGGGGCTGCAACAACGAGGTAACCGATGCCCACCAAGAGGACGGCGGCCAGGACGCCGGCGAGATTGGCGAGGGCGCGGCGTCGGGTCATTGGACAGTCCACCCATGCTCGGATTCGCGCAACGTGCGCCGCGACCGCCGCGTCGTCAAGTCCTATGAGGTTTTAGCGCGACTTGTACATCCCAAGCTCGGCAACGCCGCAGCCGCGCCGATACTTCTTGCCTAACAAATCAGCCGAGGCTTAGGCAGGCTGCGCCGGACGTCGACCAGGCATGCGCCAACCAGAACCTGGACAAACCTGCGTATTCGGGCCAGCCGTGACCGTGTCGCGCGCCGCCGGCCCGCCTAAGCCGCCCCTGGTCGGAGTTTGGCATCGACGGACCGGCGGAATCGAGTCGGTGGGCAGTTGGCTCGCCTAAGCGCTCCCTGGTCGAAGTTGGGCATCAACCGCGCCGCACCGCCAGCCCCGGCAACGGTCAGAACGGCTTGACCACCATCAGCCATACGATCAGCAGCAACCCGACGATCCCGACCCAGGCAAGAACGATCGGACGCGACGAGGACATGCTGGCGACGACCTCGTCGTCGGGAACCGTCGGATCGGTCAGCGCGCGGCGCAGGTTCATGTAATACGGCGCGGCCAGCGCGTACATCGCGGCCAGCTCGACGACGAGCAGCCCGATCGCCAGCCACAGCCACAGCGCGCCCCAAAGCTCCCCGATGAACCCCGCGGCGACGCCTGCCGCGAGGAGCAGGAGCAGTGACGGGTACATCACCGTCAGGCTGAGCTGCGAGATGCGGAGCATGGCGCTGATGCGCTGGGCATCGGTCTGGCGCCGGATGGCCATCGAGACGATGGCCGATGCACCGTGCCCGAAGACAAAGCCGAAGGCCCCCACCACGTGCAGGAAGACGATCCACGGATACCAATCCATCGGGCCAGCCTAGCGACCCGGCGCAAGCCCTGGAGCCCGCGGACTAGCTGCCGCCGATGAACTTGAAGATCGAATCGAGGTCGGGAAGCGCGCCCTCCGCCTCGAACAGGAACAAGGCGCCGACCAGCAGGCTGAACGTACCGGCCAGGACGCCGACGACGATGTAGATCCGCTGGCGCAGCTGGCTGGCGACGAAGCCCGTCGCCGACAGGACGATGATCACGGTATTGCTGATCAGCAGGCCGAGGATGAAGGCGAACATCATCGGGACACCCAGGCCGGCACCGGCGGCGCCGCCGATCGCGGCGATGATCAGCACCTGCGTGCCGGTCTCGGCTCCGACGCCGTGGATCATCCCCACGCCGAACGCGGTGCGCACGCCGTACGAGCTCATCTCGACCGGTTCGACGTGCTCGTGGCCGTGCAGCCGCGCCTGGAGGCGCCGCCAGCCGTAGCGGACCGAGTCGAAGACCAGCATCCATCGGCTTCGCAGCCGGAACTCCTGGCCGTGGCGGGCGTACTGGTACAGCGAGTAGAAGACCCACACGCCGAGGATGATCAGCGTGATGCCGACCACGCGACCCATGATCGGGTCCACCCAGTCGGGGAGCAGCGCGCCGAACATGAGCGCCGCCATGCCGAGCACCGCCACCACGAAGCCGTGGCCCAGTGCGTAGAGCGTGCCGAGCAGGATGGCGTGCCACTGCTCCGACATGAATCGGCGCCGGTCGAGCCGCGGCAGGTGCTCGTGCTCGCCCTCCGCCTCCGGCTGCTCGGCGCGATGCGCGGCGATCTCGGCCGGCCCGCCGTGCGGGTGCGGCGCCGCGCCGGCGGCGTGGTGCTCGGCATGGCCCTCCTCCGCGGCCTCGGCGGCTGCGGTGGTGCTGGTGATATCGACGATCGCCGCGATGTGGTCCCAGTCGATGCCGTGGCGAATGCCGAGCAGCAGCGCGGCGATGAGCAGCGGTCCGGCGCCGGCGGATGCCGTGAGCGTCTCCTGGTTGACGCAGCCGGCAGCGAACACGGCCAGCCCGCCGAGCAGGGCGATCGGCGCGGTTCGGCGGGGGAGGACGCGGAGGAATCGCACCGCGGCATGCTACGCGATGCGACGTTCTTATTGCAACATGCTGCAATAAGCCAGAGCGCATCGGTATACTGAGGTGCAATGCCGAGCTCCCTGACCTCTTCATCGCGGCGCGGTCCGCCCGAGATGCGCTGGCGCGACGTCCCGGAGCGGCTTCGACAGCGCGGGCTGCGCTGGACGCGGCAGCGGCGTGCCATCATCGATGCGCTGGCCAGCGCCCGGGGCCATGTGACCGCCGCCGAGCTGGTGGAGCGATGCCGCGCCGAGGACCCATCGACGACGCGCTCGACGGTGTATCGCACGCTCGACGTCCTGGAGGAGCTCGGCCTGGTGCGCCACGCGCACGGTGCGGACGGTCGCGAGGAGTTCCACGTCGAGCCCGCCGCAGAGCATGGCCACCTGTACTGCTCGAGCTGCGGCGGCCGCTGGGAGATCGCCGACGAGCCCGCTGAGGCGGTGCTGGCGGCGTTCGCATCGGTCGATGGCTTCCAGGTCGACCTGTCGCACATGACCGTGGTCGGGCTGTGCGGGGCGTGCGCCAACCGAACGGCGTGACCTTTCTGGGCTTCCCGGCCGCGAGTCCGGGCGACGCGGCCGATATCGCGATCCTCGGTGTGCGGCGCGCCGTTTCCTACCCCGGTTCCAGCGACGGATGCGCCGATGCGCCCGCTGCCATCCGCGCTCGCTCCCAGCGCCTGGCCGGCTTCGTCGAGCACCACGACTTCGACCTTGATGGACCGATGCTGCCGGCCCCGCTGCGCATCGTCGACTGCGGCGACGTATCCGGTCCGGAGGCGGCCGAGCAGGCCGTGCGCACGCTGCTCGACGCCGGGACGCTGCCGATCGTGCTGGGCGGCGACGACTCGGTGCCGATCCCGGTGCTGCGCGCCTTCAGCACCCCGCTCACCGTCGTCCAGCTGGATGCCCATCTCGACTTCCGTGACGAGGTCAAGGGCGTGCGCGAGGGCTACTCCTCGCCGATGCGTCGTGCGTCGGAGATGCCGCACGTCGAGCGCATCCTGCAGGTCGGGCTGCGCGGCGTGGGCAGTGCCCGGGTCTCCGACGTCGCCGATGCCCGTGCCGCCGGCAACCTGCTCGTCACGTCGCGCGAGCTCCACCAGCGAGGCGTCGGCTGGGTGCTCGACCAGCTGCGCGCCGATCGGCCTGCGTTCATCAGCTTCGACCTCGACGGGATCGACCCGGCCGTGGTCCCGGCCGTCAGCGCGCCGTCGCCGGGTGGCGTCACCTACGACGAAGCCTGCGACCTGGTCGCCGGCGTCGCATCGCGGGTGCCGATCGCCGGGGCGGTGTTCACCGAGCTGGTCCCCGCGATCGATGTCAACCAGCGCTCGGCGCTCGTCGCCGTGCGGCTCGTGACGCGCCTGATCGCCGCCGTCGCGCGGAGCGCCGGATGAGGTTCGCGGCGGTGGCCGCCGCTGCGCTGCTGCTCGCCGGCTGCAGCACGACCCCACCGCCGAGCCCGACGCTGTCGCCAATGCCGAGCGCGACAATCGTGCCCTCGCCATCGCCGTCCGCCCTGCCCCTGCCGAGTGCCTCGCCGAGCGCTCGGCCGATGGCCGCCGGGACGGTCGCCCAGGTGCTGGTCGACGGCCTGAACATTCGCACCTCGGCCTCGAAAGACGCGTCCGCCGCCGGCGTCGTGCAGGCCGGGCAGCGGGTCGTGATCGTGTCCGGGCCGCAGCAGGCCGACGGCTTCGCCTGGTACGAGGTGACCCGCGGACGCGACGCGGCGCGCGGCTGGCTCGCATCGGGCAGCGTCGGGGAGCCGTGGTTGGCGCCGGTCACCAACGGCGGGCTGGCGGTGCGCTATCGGGAGGGCGCGCGCGTGGGTATCGGGCTGGTCGGCGCCGACGGCGCCAAACCGGTAGTCCTCGAGGGTCAGCCGACGCGGCTCGCCTGGTCGCCGGATGGTCGACGGCTGGCGGTGGCGTTGCCCGGGGTCGCCCCCGGCAGCGCAGAGATCTTCGTCATGAACGCCGACGGCTCCGAGCGCCACCGGGTCGCCGACGGCAGCCAGTTCGCCTGGTCGCCCGACAGCACGCGGTTGGTCGTGCCCGAGCGCGATCGGCTGACGCTGCGCTCCGCCGACGACGGCCAGGACGTGGGCCGGCTGCCGTTGCGCGGCCTGACGTCGATCGCCGACCTGGCCTGGTCGCCGGACAGCCGGCGCATCGCGTTCAGTGCCGCCGGCTCGGCGGCGGATGCACGCGACATCCATGTCATGCGCGCCGACACCGGCGCGCAGTCACGTCTGACCGATGCCGGCCGGAACGACACGCCCGTCTGGTCGCCGTCCGCCAACCGGCTCGTCTTCAACTCGCCCGAGGGCGTGGTGATCAGCGACCCGGAGGGCCAGGACCAGCGCCCGCTCAGCGACGGACGCGTCTCGGCCGGCGCTTGGTCACCCGACGGGCTGTTCATCCTGGTCACCCGATTCGGCGGCCTCGACGCGATCGACCTGCGGCTGCTGGGCTCCGGCACGCTCGCCGCCGACGATGCGTCGACGGTCGTTCGCTCCGGCTCGTGGTCACCCGACGGCGCGCGGATCCTCTTTGAGCGCGCCGCGAAGAATGGCGACGCGGTGCAGACCTGGACCGCCGCGGCCGACGGCAGCGGCGCTCAGCAGGTGCCGAATGCCGCCGGGCTCGGCACGTGGCAGGCCGCTCTCGGGAAATAGCCAACCCGCGGCCGCGGCCACCTTCATCTGAGAATCGGAGGCGAGCCCCTACATCGCCGCCAGCCGATCGGCCTCCTTCTCCAGGCTCGCCGCCGCGACCGACGTGATCCAGCGCGGCGCCAGGTCCTGTGCCTGGTCGCCGAGCGCGAGCAGCTGCGAGCGGTAGGCATCGGTCTGGCCTGAAGCCAGGAATGCGGCAGCGCGGTTGAGCCGGTCGTAGAGCTTGCCGGCCTTCGACGCATCGAGCTTGCCGGTCGCCACGTAGTAGTCGACCAGGTCGACGAGCCGGTCGAGCGTCACGTCGGTGTTCCAGCGTGCCACCTGCGGGTCGTGGTCCGAGGCGCCGCGAGCCACGTCGCCGTCGAAGTCGGCGGCGAAATCGGCATTGATGTGCGCCGCGCGAATCTGGACCAGCTCGTCGAACAGCGACGAGGTCGCGAACTGCTGGTCGAGCGTCTGGGCCTGGCCCTCGAACACGTAGCTGTAGGCGCTCGACGGCACCTCGTCGACGAGCACGTCGAACAGGTTGTGCAGCCCGGCGTCGTAGAGCGGCCCGAGCTGATCCGACGGATCGGTCGGGAACGGGTCGTCGGGACGCGGGAAGACGTTGAAGTCACCGGCGCTGACCACGCGTACGCCAGGATCGCCTTCCTGCAGAGCCGCGACGATGTCGGCGTTGTAGGCAGCCTGCTCCGTCCGCTGGCCGACGCGACCGTCCGGACCGGATGAGAAGTGGTTGCTGATGGCATACAGGTCGGTGAAGACCGAGGTACCGATGCCGTCGCGCCACACGCGGAAGTGGCCGACCTGCGGCGCCCGGGTGTAGACGTTCGAACCGTCGACGCCGGTCGACGTGTCGACGTCGGACGGCAGGTCGGCGTTCAGCGCCTTCGGGTTCGAGACGTCGGTGTTGTAATCGAGCGCCGCGCCGCGGTACTCAACGGTCGGCGACGAGCCGAGCACCGGGTCGTCGGCCGAGACGGGCAGCAGCTCCACCGAATCGGTCCGATACATGAAGGCCGACACGATGCCGCGGTCATCGGCGCCATCGCGGTCGTAGGCGGTCAGGTAGGTCGGGCCGCCGGCATCGGCGACAGCCAGCGCCAGCTCCTGGAGGGTGTCCGGCTGGCCGTCCGCGTTGTCGGCGGTACTGCAGGCCATCGCGCCGTCGACCACGGTGCAGATGTCCTGGTCCTCAGCCTCCTGGATCATGAGGATCGCCGGCGCGTGCATCGGTCCGACGATCTGGGCCGCCAGGTCCGAGAGGTGCTTGTCATACGCCGCCTGCGAGGCCGGGACGTAGTCGAACGGCGGGCGGACGCCCGGGCAACCGGCGTTGCCGGTGAAGTCGCAGCCGTCGTTCGGGTCGTCGCGGAAGTCGTACAGGTTCTCGACGTTGTAGTCGCTGGTGGCGTACTCCTGGCCGGCGACGGTCGGCTGCGGCGGCGCGTTGAGCGCCGGGTCGGCACCATTGACCAGATCCGGCTGCTCGGCGACCTCGATGCCGTACTTGTCGAAGGAGAAGTTGACCGCACCAATCAGCGCGTTCGTGACGGTGTCGAACGTGCGTGCCGGCGCGATGAGCACGGTGTTGTCGTTCGCCGCGGCCTTCAGGCCGTGGCTGGTGAGCAGGATCCGCTCGCCGTTCTGGTTGTCGACGATCCCCGGCACGTCGTCGAGCGGATGGAAGTCACGGAAGACGCGGCGCGCATACGGGTCGTCACGCTGCGCGAGCGGGTCGTCGCCGCGGATGACCCACATCTCGCCGTCCGCGGTGCTGGCGAACACGTCGCGCGGCGCGGTGACCAGCGAGCCGGCCGGAACGCTGACCTGCATCGATTCGTGGCGCTCCCAGAAGCGCTGTGCATCGGTCAAGTCATGTGATGGCGTGGCTTCGACCTGCGCCAGCTCGGTCGACAGGTCCACGTCGTGGCGCACGACGCGCTCTACGAACGGGCTGGCCAGCTCGGTCATGTTGAAGAACTCGTCGACGCGGCCGCTGACCACGATCTCGTCGCCGATCACGGGGGTGTACTGCGGGCCGCGCGGGTCGGCGGCGAAGCGGATCGTCGTGAAGCGGCCGTTGAAGATCTGGATGCCGTCTGAGGTGAGCGCGTTGTCGTCGTCGGTCGCCAGCGTGTTCTGGATGTAGAAGCTCCAGTTGCTGCCACCGGCGCTGGTGCGCGCCAGCGTGGCCTGGGTGAC
>DASSTC010000045.1:0-18769 GCA_035708065.1 Candidatus Limnocylindria bacterium
TCGGGCGAACGGGCTGCCGTAGTGCGCTTCACCGCGAACATCGGCTTCCTGTTCACGGAGGTCCCCTTCGCCGACCGATTTGCGGCCGCGCGCGACGCCGGCTTCAGCGGTGTCGAGTTCGCCTGGCCGCCGATCCCGCCCGGCGAGGTACGTCGTGCGGTCGCGGCCGCCGGGGTTCGGGTCGGCCAGCTCAACATGCCGGCCGGCGACCTGGCGGTGGGCGAGCGCGGCTACCCGAACGACCCGAGGCGCACCGACGAATGGCGCGAGGACTTCGGCGCTGCCCTGCGCCTCGCGCGCGACGTCGATTGCCCGTCGATCAACGTCCTGGCGGGCAATGCGCTGCCGGACCTGTCGCGCGACCAGCAGCTCGGCTTCCTGCGCCACAACCTGTCGTGGGCGCTGAAGCACCGCGACGGCCGCACGCTCCTGCTCGAGATCCTCAACCCGGTCGACACGCCGGACTACCTCCTGACCGATGCCTACGCCGCGATCTCGCTCCTCGAGCGCGTCGGTGATCCGGGAGTGAAGCTGCAGTTCGACACGTATCACCTTGCGACGATCGGCGAGGACGTGGTGGCGGCGTTCAGGCGGATGGCGCCGATGGTCGGGCACGTCCAGGTCGCCGACTTCCCGGGCCGTGGCGCGCCCGGAACGGGGACGATCGACTTCGATGCATTCCTCGCCGCGGTCGAGGAGAGCGGCTATCGCGGGTGCATCGGCCTGGAATACGTGCCGAACGGTTCGACCGAGGAGAGCCTGGAGTGGCTGCCGCCGTCGGAGCGTGCCTGGCGGTAGCTCGTGGCGTGGCGGTTCGACGAGGCGCTCAGCCCCGGCCGAAGGCCGCCCCCAGCCGGGCAACCGCCTCGCGGAGCGCGCCGTCGTCGCCGACGTTGCCCGGGAAGACGACGAGCGCCAGGCCTGGCCACCGGCTCTCGGACCCGCAGCGCCACACCGGCACGCCGGTCACCAGCTGCCCCACCACCCGTGCGCGCCGCACGCCGAGTGCGCGAGTCGCCATGTCGCTGCTCGTGATCCCGCCCTTGGCCAGCAGCCACGCGGGCCGATGCCGCAGGGCGTGCACCGTCTCGACCAGCGCGGTCGAGACGCGCTCGCCGATGGCGAGCTGATCGCCGCCGGCACGCTCGCGACTGGTCGCCAGGACGGCTGTTCGTCCAGCCGAAAGCGCTTCGTCGATTGCCGATGCCAGGTCGACCGTGCGATTCGCCAGCAGTTCAGGCACGTCGAGCTCGAGCCAGGCGAGGGGCGCCGGCGGCGCGGCGCGCAGCGCGTCGAGCTGGCGGGTGGTGAGCGGCACATGCGACCCGACCACGACCAGGCCCGCTCCGCCGCCAATCTCGAGCTCGTCGGCGGTCAGCAGGCCGGCGCGCGGCTGACCGGCGGCGATCCGCACCCAGGAGGCCGCCGAGCGCACCAGCAGCGGGGTCTCGATCCGCTGCGCGGCGGCGACGACGACCTCGAGGTCACGGTCCACCGCCGCGTTCACCACGCAGACCGTTCGAGCCGGCAGGGACCGCAGTTGCGCCTCGACGGCATCGGGACCGCCGCCCCGAACGACCTCGAGCGACAGGCTGGTGACGGGCCGGCCGCCGCCGGCGCGTGCCCGGGCCCAGTCGACGAGGTTCGATTCGGCATACCCGAACACCGGGTCAGCGGCGAACTCCGTCTCCGCCACCGGCAGCCAGTCGTCACCGCGCCGCAGATAGTGGATATCGCCGACCGTGATCCGGCCGCCCTCGCCGAAGTACGGCGCGAGCAGCACCGGCGCCGCGTCCCAGCCGAGGGACGCCGCGAACGCATCCACCTCGGCCGGGAAATGCCCGCGCAGCGTCGAGTCGCTGCGGCTCACCACGCGGAATGGCCGCGTCCCGGCCACTGACCGCAGCCGCGACCCGATCTCGCTGGCGATCGTCGAAGCCCGGTCCGCGGGGAACGCGCGGGAATTCGTGAGCACATACGCGACCGGCTCACCGTCGCCGAACAACGACCGCAGCGACGACTCTGACCACTCGGTGAGCACCGGCACGTCGCGCACGGTCTGCGTCCCGGTCGGATCGTCGTCGAGGACGATCAGCGTCCGCTCGTCGGCGGCTCGGGCGATCGACGGCAGCAGCTCCTCCGGCCACGGTTCGGGGAGGCCATCGTCCGGTCGTTTCCGCAGACCCACTTACCGGGCACCAGCGGATTCGCTATTTGGTCCTTGCCTTGGAAGGGCGCAATACCGGCTCCGTACGGAGTCGCTGCCCCGCGGCCGCCGGCGATCGCGCCGATACCGACCCCGGATCGACCCGCTAACCACGGCCCCCGCCCGCTCGCCGGCAATACCGGTTCCGATCGGAACCGCTACGCCCGGAAATCCACTCCCGCGAGGCTGTGCGCCGCCCGACAACCGAATTACCGGGTCCCAGCGTGCGCGTTATCGCGTCCGGCGGCCGTACGGCTGTCGATCCCCGTCGTCACGCGGCCATCACCGCCTCGGCGAGCCGCTCGACGCCGAGCCGCGGCGACGAGAGCACCGGCACGCGACGCTCCGCGGCTGGCATCGAGTCGACGACCCGCGCCATCGATGCCTGGGCAAGGAGCACGACGTCGACGTCCGACTGGAGCTCGTCGAACGCGTCGCGCACCAGCGCGTCGTGGCGATCGACATCGCCGGCACGCAGCGCATCGAACGCGCCATCGACGACGCGCGGCACGACCTCGACGTCGCGTCCCTCGCGCGCCGCCACCCGGCGCACGAGATCGGCAGTCGGATCGAGCGTGCTCGAGAGGGTCGCCAGGACGCCCACGCGCCGCCCGGACCGCACCGCCTCCACGACCATCGGCTCGTCGACGCGCAGGACGGGCACCGACGTGGACGCCGCCGCCTGCTCCGTCGCAGCCCCGACGGACGAGCAGGTGACGAGGATGGCATCGGTCCCGGAGGCTTCGGCATCGCGGATGTGCGACGCCAGCCGTTCGCTGATGGAAGGCGTCAGGCCGCCGGATGTGATCGCGTCCTGCAGCAGGCTCTGGTCGATGACGTGCTCCTGCTCGACGCCGGGCAGCAGCTCCTCGCCGAGACGCCGAAAGACCGGCTCGAGCGTTGGGACGGTGTGGATGATCGTGACGCGCTTGGACATGGCTTCATGATGGCAGCAAGGCTCGAGCCGCGAGCGGGTAGCATCGGTCCATGGTCTCGGTCTCCCACGAGGACGGCATCCGCGTCAGCGCGCGCGCCTATTCGCTAACGTTTCGCCCCGGCCGGCCGTATGCCGTCCTGACCGATGCGGACGGCGCCACCTGGGCCGACCTGCTGCTGTGCAGCTCGCTGCACACGAGCGCGGGACTCGACGACACCGCAGCGCTGTCGGAACCGGTTGTCGAGACCGATGCGGACGCCGTGACCGTCACCGTCGACGCGCGCAGCTCGGTCTGGGCGTCGCGTCGCCTCGTGCTCCGCTGCCGCGATGACGTCCTGGCGTTGCGGGCCGAGGTCGCCGGCTCGGCGTCCCTGACCGATGCCTTCCTGCTCGGCGGCTACAGCTCGGTCGAGCCGCACCGCGGGACCGGTTGGTTCGCATCGGGCGCGGGCTTTCGGTCGCTGGTCAACCCCGGGCCGTCGTCGCCCGATTCGCTGGCGGTGCCGGCCGCCGAGCCCGCCACCGTCGACGTCGTCGGCGGATCACAGCCTGGGCGCGGCAACTGGTTCTTCACCCCACCACCGTTCTGCTACCCGGTGAGCCGCTCCCCGGTGAGCGGCCCCGGGCTGCCGGACGGCCCGTGGATGACGATGGGCGTCGCCACGTCACCCGGCGAGCAGCAGTTCACCGGCTTCCACTTCGAGCCCGGCGAGCGGACGTTCTCGCTGCGGCTGTCGTACGAGGGCGCCACGCGCGTCGACGGCGCGTTCGCGACCCCGTGGCTGCTCTTCACGTTCGGCGCGGCCGACCCGTACGCGGGCATCACCGCCTACGTGCGTGCCACCGGCTTCGCGCCGCCGCGGCGTGACGTCGCCGCGTGGTGGCGCTCACCGATCTTCTGCTCGTGGGGCGCGCAGTGCCACCTGGCGTGGACGAGCGGCGGGCGCGCCGCTGACTTCGCCACCCAGCAGCAGTACGACCGCTACCTGGCGGAGCTCGGCGAGCACGGCATCGCCCCCGGAACGCTGGTGATCGACGACAAGTGGGAGCGCGCCTACGGCACGGGCGAGCCGGACCTCGAGCGCTGGCCCGACCTGCGCGCCTGGATCGCCCGGCGCCACGCCGAGGGGCGTCGCGTGCTGCTGTGGTGGAAAGCCTGGGATCCCGAGGGCCTTCCGCCGGAGCTGTGCGTCCGCAACGCCGCCGGCCGCCGGGTCAGTGTCGACCCGTCGAACCCGGCGTACGTCGAGCGGCTCGAATCGGCCATCAGCCGCATGCTGTCAGCCGACGGCTACGACGCCGATGGCCTGAAGGTCGACTTCACCGCCATGACGCCATCTGGCCCGGGGATGAGCCGCCACGGGACGGCGTGGGGAGTGGAGCTGCTGCATCGGCTCATGCAGGCGATTCACGACGCCGCCAAGCGTGCGAAGCCCGACGCGCTGGTGATGACCCACACGCCGAATCCGTCGTTCGCCGGCGTGACCGACATGATCCGGCTCAACGACGTGCAGCGCCTCGAGGATCGGTCGCCCGGCGCGGACTTCGTGGCGCACATGGTGCATCGGGCGAAGATCGTGCGCGCGACGCTCCCGGGCGTGCTGATCGACACGGACAACTGGGCCATGCCAGACCGCGCCACGTGGCGGCGCTACCTCGACGTGCAGGGCGAGCTGGGCGTGCCCTCGCTGTACTACACGACTCACGTCGACTGTTCGGGCGAGGCCTTCGAGGAGGAGGACTACGCCGCCCTGCGCGAGGCGTGGGCCGCCTACCGCGCGTCGCTGAGGTGAATGCGATCGGGGGGCGTTACCGCCGCCCGCGGGACTCGGTATCTCGTCGATCCGGCGAGCACTGCGCGGTAACGGGCGCCGTGGCGCCCCGTAACTGGCTGGCGACGGCGGATCGCGCCGGTACCGGCGCCCGAAAGAACCGTTAGTGGTTGAACCGGACGGCTGCGGGCCCGGGACCGAGCGTATCGGTCCCTACAGGGTTCGGTAGCGTTGACTTGGGGTGTCCGCCGGTGTTCAGCCCCGACCTGCCGGCCCCCGTTGGCACCGGTCTGGCGTAGGGGCCTACCGACCGGTCGAGCCCGTCGTCGAGATGCCCTCGATGAAGTACCGCTGGGCGAAGAAGAAGACGATGATCATCGGCACCGTCACGATCACGCCGCCGACCGCCAGGAGCTCGAAGTGCTTCTCGCCGCCGATCGACGGGTTGTCGACGATCGCCTTCAGGCCGGCAGGCAGCGTGAAGGTCGTCAGGTCGCGCAGGAAGATGAGCGGCTTGACGAGGTCGGTCCAGGCGACCTTCAGCTCGAAGACGAACACGACGATCAACGCCGCGCGGGTCAGCGGCAGCGCGACCGACCACCACATGCGCAGGTAGTTCGCGCCGTCGACCCGCGCCGCGTCGAAGAGCTCGCGCGGCAATCCCAGGAAGAACTGCCGCAGCATGAAGATGTAGAACGGCGAGGCGAACAGGTTGCCCGCCCACAGCGGCACGAGGGTGTTGTTCCAGCCCAGGAAGTCCCAGATCAGGTAGTTCGGAATCATCGTCACCGCGCCGGGCAGCATCATGCTGCCGAGCACGAGGCCGAAGACCAGGTTGCGGAACGGGAAGCGGAAGTACGCGAAGGCGAACGCCACCAGGGCCGAGCTGATCGTCACGGTCGATGCAGCCAGCAGCGTGACGAGGACACTGTTCCAGGTCCACTGCAGCACCGGCTGGTCCGAGATGAGCTTCGGATAGTTCGACCACATCAGCTGGCTGCCGATCAGGCCGCCGCTGAACACTTCGGAGCCCGGCTTCAGCGACGCGAAGACGAGCCACACCAGCGGATACAGGAACAGGATCGTGAAGAACGCGAGGAGAACCAGGAAGCCGATGCGGAAGGCGAGCTTCCCGGGATCGAGTCCCGCGGCGACCGTCGTGCGCTCGCGTTGCTGAGGCAGCGCTCGGTCGAGCTGCGTCTCGCCGGTGGTCATCTCACTCACCCTCGTAGAAGACGAAGCGCCGGCTGACGCGCACCTGGATCACCGTGATGATCACGATCACCACGAACAACAGCCAGGCGAGCGCCGACGCATAGCCCATCCGGAACACGCCGAACGCCTGCTGGAAGAGGTAGATGACGTAGAACAGGGCGGCCTGCCCCGCGCCCGATGACTGTCCCTGCTGCTGACCGAAGAACATCGTGTACACCTCGGTGAACAGCTGCAGCGAGGCGATGGTGTTGATGATGAACGTGAAGAACAGGGCGCCGCTGATCATCGGCACGGTGACCTTGCGGAACTGCTGCCAGGCATTCGCGCCGTCGATGCGCGCGGCCTCGTACAGCTCGATCGGCACATTCTTCAGCGCCGCGAAGTAGATGACGACGGTGTTCCCGACCGTCCACAGGCTCATGATGATGATCCCGGGCTTCACCCAGGCGGGGTCGTTCAGCCAGCTGGGCCCGTCGATGCCGAGCATGCCCAACGCCTGGTTGACGAGGCCGCTGTTCCCGTTGAGCAGCATCAGGAACAGCGTGCCGACGGCGACCGCCGGGGTGAGGTTCGGGACGTAGAACGCGGTGCGGAAGAAGCCGGCCGACCTCCCGCCGATGCGGTTGAGCATCAGCGCCAGGAAGAGCGCGATGCCCATCGACAGCGGCACGTGCAGCACCGTGTAGAAGAGCGTGTTGTACAGCGAGTTGATGACGTGCCGGTCGCGCAGCATCCGCTCGTAGTTGTCGAGCCCGATGAAGTGGACGTTCTGGCTGATCGGGTTGTAGTTCGTGAAGCTCAGGTAGAGCGTCCAGAGCATCGGCCCGGCGGTGAGCACGACGAAGCCGATGATCCAGGGTGCGAGGAAGAGCAGCACCCACTTCAGGTCCTGCCTGGTATTGCGTGTCCACGGCACGCCGCCGATAACCTTGACCTCGCTCCGCTGGGCTCCGGCAGTCATTCGTCGATCCTCAGGTCACGCCAGGATCCGGTTCGAGGGTTCAAGCGGGCTCGGCGGCGGCATTGGCTGCCGCCGCCGAGTGGGTACAGGTGCGCGGCCTACGACCCTGCGGAGTCGATGGCGTCCTGGGCGTCCTGCTGCGCGGCCTTCATCGCGTCTTCCGGCGTGGCGGAACCCGACAGCACCTGGTTGACACCGGCAGTCATCGCCGTCTGGAAGCCGGCCGCACCGGGGCTCGGCGCCGTGCCGAAGGCATTCTCCTGGTTGTCCAGGACGGCCTTCACCGCGGCCTCGAAGACCGGCATGCTGGAGAGGTCGACGTACTGATCGAAGATGATCTTGTCGGCGTCGCGGTTGCCGGTGTAGACGCCGGTCTGCGGCTTGTTCTTCGACTTGGCATCCTCGGCACGCGCCTTGGCTGCCGCGACCCATGTGTCGGTGGCGACCATCGTGCTGGCCAATGCGCACGCCGCATCCGGGTTGTCGGTGCCCTTCACGATGGCCCAGGCGTTGCCGTCCTCGTAGGTGATCGGCTGGCCATCCTTGGTCATGAACGGCTTGACGGTGATGTCCACGTCAGGCGAGTTCTGGGCCAGGACGTTCAGGTACCACTGCTCCATCGGCCACGCGCCGACCTGGTCGCTGGCGACCTGGTTCTTCGCGCCGAAGAAGTCCCACGTGTTGCGGAAGTCGAGCCACTTCGTCGGGTCGCCCTGCGCCTTGACGAGGTCGGTCGTGTACTTCACCGCGTCGATGGTCTGCTGCGAGTCGAGCTGCGAGGTCTTGCCGTCGTCGCTCATCACCGATCCGCCATCGGCCTTCACCCACAGGGGCAGGAACTCGGGGATCTTCGGATCGATGCCGATCCGGGTGATCTTGTCGCCATCCTTCTTCACCAGCTTCTGGTTGGCCTGGGCGATGGCATCCCAGTCACCCCAGTTCAAACTGTTGGGGTCGATCCCGGCGTCCTTGAAGGCCTTGTTGTTGATGATCCAGTTGCGCGTGTTGTAGAACTCCGGGAAGGCGTACATCTTGCCGTCGACGGTGACGTCGGCCTTCGCCGCGTCGTAGAAGACGCTCGTGTCGAATCCGGTCTTGGCGATGCAATCGTCGAGCGGCTCGAGCACACCCTGCGCGATGTACGTGCCGATCTTGTTGCGCGGCAGGTTGACGGCGTCGGGCTTGTCGCTGCCGGCGAGGGCGGCGAGGAACTTCTGGTCGTCGAAGCCGCTCTCCGAATAGGTCACCTTGACGTCCGGATACTTGTCCTTGAAGACGTCGGCCCGGGTCTTGGCGATGATGTCGCCGGTCTCGTACGCGAAGCCGTACGCGAAGATGTCACCGCTGGCGGTCAGCGGAGCCTGCGACTCGGCGGGCGCGGATCCGCTGGCCGGTGGGGCCACCGTGCTGCCGGTGGTGGGGCTGGCGCTGTTGCTCGCGTTCGGCCCGCAGGCAGCGAGAATCAGGACCAGCGAAACGAGAAGGGGTACGGCCCGGCGCATGCATTTCCTCCAGCTGGGATGGTGACCGACGGGCGTCGGCCGGATGCACGGATCATTAGCAATGCTATGCACTCTCGCCGACGCCAAGGCTGACTGTCAACCTTTTGCGAGCCGATGAGCAGAAGACGTGCCATGGCCCACGTTGGCTGAACGGGTCGCACCGCAACGGTCGGCTCCAGGCGTCCAATGATGGGCTGAACATCGGTCGGCGCTCAGAGGCGCGTCGGAACGCGGCTGGGCGGCGCGTCGCCGGCGCCGACCGGGATCGGATGGCGCGACCCCTTGCGTGTGCGCCGTCGCGACGCGCCGTATGAGAAGAAGTCGTCGACCGAGTACTGATCGGTGCGCTGCCATACCTCGGCGACCTTGCCGCCCTGGATGCGAAAGACGAGCGCCTCGATCACGTCGAGGTTGAAGCTGTCGCGCTCGGCCGTGACGCGCTGCCAGGCGACGGCATGCTGATCGCTGGCCATCACGTCGCTGATCTCCAGCCGGAGCGTCCCGTCGCTGAGCCCCTGCTGCCGGCCGAACAGCGCGAGCAGCCCGGGCAGGCCCCGATACTCGCCGGCCAGCGGGCCGTCGCCCGGCACGTGCCAGACGACATCATCGGCGAAGGCGGTGCTGAACGTCGCGAGGTCGCCACGCAGCAGCGAGTCGAGCGCGGTGCGCACGAGCCGGGCGTTTCGATGTTCGGCCACGCTCCTCCTTCCTGCTGCCGTCTCCGATGGAGCGCGAGCAGCGCGCAGCACGCAGTCACTCGGCGATGGATGCCGGGGTGTCGGCGTACGGGATAGCACGGCATGTGCCACTTGTCACCGGCTCAAGCGCTTGCTTGCGCGCCGAAGTGGCTCTCCTCCGGAGGGAGACGGTAGACTCGGATTCCGGAATGGATGCCCCGCCCCTTCCTCGCATCGAGGAGCTCTCCCCGAACCTCTACCTGCTTCGGGATACCTGCAACGTCTACCTGGTCCGCAGCGGGCGGGCGGGCATCTGCATCGACTTCGGCTCCGGGCTCATCCTCGACCGTCTCGACGAGCTCGGCATCGACCATCTCGCCGCGGTGCTGATGACTCATCACCACCGTGACCAGGCGCAGGGGCTGCCCCGTGCCGTTGCGGCAGGCATCCCGATTCACGTCCCGCCGGTCGAGCGCGACCTCTTCGCGCACGTCGACGTGCACTGGGAATCGCGCGAGATCGCGAAGAACTACAACACGCGCCAGGACCGCTTCTCGCTCGTCGAGGACGTGCCGATCGCCGGCGTCCACGCGGAGTACCGCACGGCCACGTTCGCCGGCATCGACGTCGACGTGCTGCCGACCCCGGGGCATACCGTCGGCTCGGACACGATCCTGGCGACCGTCGATGGCCGGCGCATCGCCTTCAGCGGCGATCTCATCGCCGGACCGGGCAAGGTCTGGTCGCTGGCCGCGACCCAGTGGTCGTACAACGGCGGCGAGGGCATCGGCGCATCCATCCTGTCGGCTGTCAGCCTGCGCGAACGCGAGCCGGACGTGCTGCTGCCATCGCACGGCGAGCCGATGCACGACCCGGCCACGGCGCTCGACCTGCTGATCGAGCGACTCGGCGACCTGCGCGGCTTCCGGCTGCAGGCGGGGTCGCCGTTCGGCACGCACATCGAGGAGCCGTTCAGCCGCATCACCCCACACCTGCTCATGAACCGCACCAGCAACGCGAACTCGTACGTGCTGCTCTCCGAGAGCGGCAACGCGCTGATCATCGACTATGGCTACGACTTCAGCACCGGGCTCGCCGCCGGCGACGACCGATCCGCCCGCCGCCCGTGGCTCTACACCGTGCCCACGCTCAAGCGCGACCACGGAGTGACGCGGATCGACGTCGCCATTCCGACGCACTACCACGACGACCACGTGGCCGGCTTCAACCTGCTTCGCGAGGTCGAGGGCACGCAGGTGTGGGCGGCCGAGAATTTCAGCGACGTCCTCGAGCATCCGATGCGCTACGACCTGCCCTGCCTGTGGTTCGATCCGATCCCGGTGGACCGCTCGCTGCCGCTCGACGTGCCGGTGACCTGGGAGGAGTACCAGATCACGCTGCATGCGTTGCCGGGGCACACCCACTACGCCGTGGCGATCGAATTCGAGGTCGACGGCAAACGGGTCATGGCCCTCGGCGACCAGATCCACGAGGAAGGCTGGCTGGCCTACCTCTTCCACCAGGAGATGAGCCTCGGGGGCAAGCCGATCACCTCCCTGCCGCCGCCCAAGGTCCTGAACTACGTCTACCAGAATGGCTTCCAGCTCGGTGACTATCGCGAGACCGCCGAGCTCTACCTGCGCGTCAAGCCGCAGGTCCTGCTCTTCGGCCACTGGCCGCCCGCGACATCGGTGACGACCGAATACCTCGAGCAGCTGCGCGATCGCGGCGCTCGCCTGGAGGCGCTGCATCGCGACCTCCTTCCGCTTGACACCTTCGACGCCGATGCCGGCGGCACGACCGCCGTCATCCGTCCGTACCGCTCCGAGATCGGTCCCGGCGAATTGCTGCCGCTCGAGGTCGCCTGCCGCAATCCGCTGCCCGGGGCGCAGGACGTCTCCATCGAGCTCCGGGTGCCGGAGGGCTGGTCGGTGCGTCCGGCGCGGGTGCAGGCCCGCATCGGTCCATCCGACTGGCATGTCGCCGGCTTCGAGGTCTGCGCGGGCTCAGGACCGATGCGCCGCGCACGCGTCACCGCCGATCTCACCGTCGGTTCGACGATGCTTGGCGAGCAGGCCGAGGCGCTCGTGACCGTCCGGTGAGTGGCCCGATCCTCGGCGTGATCGAGGGCTTCTACGGCCCGCCGTGGACGTGGCAGGAGCGCGACCGGATGGTCGACTTCATGGCGGCCCACCGCTACAACCTGTATGTCCACGCGCCGAAGGACGACGCGATGCATCGGACATCGTGGCGCGACCGTTACCTGCCCGAGGAGCTGCGCACGTTCGGCCGCCTGGCGCGCCACTGCGCCACGAAGGGCATCGAGTTCGTGTACGGCATCAGTCCGATCGACATCGTGCGTCGCGACACGGGCGATTTCGACGTGCTGAACGAGAAAGTGGGACAGGTGCAGGCGCTCGGCGTGCGCAGCTTCTGCCTGTTGCTCGACGACCTGCCCGGCGGCCTGCCTGACGAAGCAGTCGCGCGTGCGCGCGTGGCGGAGGTCCAGGCCGGGCTTGCGAACCGGCTGCTGCGCCGGCTCGCCGCCAAGGGCGAGACGCGCCTGATCTTCACGCCGACCGAGTACTGCGGCACCGGTGACTCCGCGTACCTGCGCGCGCTTGGCGAGAAGCTGTCGGCCGAGATCGAGGTGTTCTGGACCGGGCCGCAGGTCTGCTCCCACACGATCAGCGCCGGCGATCTGCGCGCGGTGACGAAGTCCCTGCGGCGCCGGCCGCTCATCTGGGACAACTACCCGGTCAACGACGGGGAGATGCGCCACGACCCGCACATCCGTCCCTACCAGGGACGCGGCGCCGACCTGCCCTCAGCGGTGGCGGGGATCGTCGCGAACCCGGCGATCGAGGCCGAGGCGTCGAAGATCGCGCTGCACACGATCGCCGCGTACTGGGCCGACCCGGCCTCCTATGACCCGGAGCGCGCGTGGACGACGGCGCTCGACGAGCTGACCCAGACCCCCGCTGGCGCCAACGCGCTGCGGATCCTGGGCAATCTCACCCGGCGGTCGCCGATCGAGCCCGGCGCGCACCGCCGGCAGCTGCCGGCCTTCGCCACGTTCTGGGAGCGCTGGGAGAACGGAGCGGTCCGGTCCCGACGCGCGGCGATCGTCCAGCTCCGCCGCGAGATCGAGCGCTTCGCGGCCGCCGGCCAGCTGATCCGCACGGGCCTGCCCAACCGGCCGCTGCGCCACGACCTCGGGCCGTGGGCGCGCAAGCTGCTCACCTGGTGCGAGGCGCTGCGCCAGGCGGTCGAGGTCCTGACCATTGCGCTCGATGACCCGGCGCCTGGCGCGATCGAGGCGCAGCGCCGCATCGCCCTGGCGCGGCTGACCGCCGCGCGCCGCGACGTCTACCGCGTCGCCGAGCGGCCGTTCGAGGCGTTCGTGCGACAGTGCCTGTGGGAGGCGGCCGCGCTCGTCGAGCGCCGTGAAGCCGGGTTGCACGCCGGCCCGCTGCGGTCCGAGGCTGTCTCCTGACCTCCTTCCTGGGCGTCGACCTCGGCACCGGGCGCTGCAAAGCGGTGCTGGTCGCCCCGGACGGCACGATCCTGCGCGTCGCGCGCCGCCCGACGCCGCTGCGCCATTCGCGCGAGGGGAGCGAGCTCGACCCCGACGAGCTGGTGGCCACCGCCGCGGCGGTCATCCGTGAGTGCGTCGATGGCGTCGATGACGTGGCGGGCGTCGGCGTGGCGAGCATGGCCGAGTCGGGCGTCCCGCTCGACGCCTCGGGCCACGCCCTTGCGCCGATCATCGGCTGGTCCGACCGTCGCAGCGCCGAGGACGCGGAGGTGATCGCGTCGACGGTCGATGCGGCGCGCCTGTATCGCAGCACCGGCCTGCGCGCCGACGCGAAGTACACGCTTCCGAAGCTGCGCTGGCTCCGCCATCACCGCCCGGGACCGATGCGCCGGCTGACCGCCTGGGCCGGCGTCGCCGACCTGCTGGCGTTGCGCCTGACCGGCGTCCTGGGCACCGACGCCTCGCTTGCCTGCCGGACGCTCGCCTTCGACGTTCGGCAGCGGCGCTGGGACGCGGAGCTGCTGGCGCTCGCGGGCGTCTCGGTCGAGCAGATGCCGCCGGTGACGAGCGCCGGCGCGCCGGTCGGCCAGGTGACGGACGCCGGCGCGGCGCTGTCGGGCCTGCCCCGCGGCGTGCCGGTCGCAATCGCAGGGCACGATCACCTCGTCGGCGCCTTCGGCGCGGGGATCGACGCGTCGGGCCGCGTCGCCGACTCGATGGGCACCGCCGAGGTGGCGATCCTGGTCCTCGACGAGCCGCGGCTCAGCGACCGGGCCCTCGAGGCTGGGCTGGCCGCGGGGATCGCCGCCGGGTCCGGGCGGCCGTACCTGCTCGGCAACCTGCCGGCGAGCGGTGCGCTACTGGAGTGGCTCCGCTCGTCGCTCCTCGCCGGCGCGGAGATCCCGCCGCCCGAGCGTGTTCCCAGCGGCCTCGTCGCGCTGCCATACCTCGGTGGGCGTGGGGCGCCCGATCTGGACCCGAGTGCATACGCCTCGATCGCCGGCCTGCGCAGTGACCATCGGCTGGGCGATGTCGGGGTGGCGCTGATGGAGGGTGCCGCGTGGCAGCTGCGCTGGATCGTCGAGACGCTCGCCGACGTCGCGGGGGAGCGTGTGGCCGACGTGACGCTGTTCGGCGGCGGTGCACGCAACGGAACCTGGGCGGCGATCAAGGCCAACGTCAACCCTTGGCCGACCCAACTCGCCGGCAGCAGCGAGGCGACCGGCGTCGGCGCGGCGATGATCGGGGCCATGGCCGCCGGCCATCCGCGGCCGCCGGTCGCGGCGGCGACGCGACTCGAGCGCATCGAACGGCTCGCCGCTGCCTACGACGAGCTGTATCGCGACCGATTCCTGCCGCTGGCATCGGCCTCCTGGTGGCCATCGGCGGCTGATCGCTGAGCGTCGCTACGTCATTCGCCGCAGCGGCGCTGTCGACCCGCGTCGGATGTGCCCGCTCGTGGACGGCTGCATCCTCGCGGCATGGATCTCCTGCGATTCGTCCGACCCGCGTGGACCTCGCCGACTCGTTCGGCGGCGCCGCCGCGGGCCGAGCACCGGCTGCGTCGTGAGCCGGTCGTCTGGCTCGGCACGGTCGACGCCGATGGCCGGCCGCACCTGGTTCCGACCTGGTTCAGCTGGGACGGCGAGTCGCTGTGGATCTTCTCGAAGCCGCAGGCGGTGAAGGTGCGCAACGTCCGCAGCGAGCCGCGGGTGACCCTGGCGGTCGGGGACGCGCTCGACGACTTCGACGTCCAGCTCATCGAGGCGGTCGCCGAGGTGACCGACGCTCGGACCGCCGAGCTGCTGCCGGCCAGCCACTGGACGAAGTACCGTCGTCTTCTGCGCGAGGCACGGATCTCGCGCCAGGAGTACATCGACACCTACTCCCAGCCGATCCGCATCCGCCCCACCCGCTTCCTGCCCTGGCACGGCCGCGGCCCGCGCTGGTCGAGCTCGCTGGCCGCTGCGTCGGCGTGAGGCCTCCACCGACATCCGCGCGTACCATCTGCCGGTGAGCGACACGGTCCGAACCGAACGCCTGGAGCTCGTCCTCCTCGACCGCGATGCGCTTGCCGCCGTCGGCCAGGGCCGCGCACCGACCGGCATCGATGCGACCTTCTCCGCCGCCTGGCTCGACGACGTGCAATGGCTGGCCGCCCGCCGGCTCGAGCAGGTCACCGAGCATCCCGACCATGCGCCCTGGCTGCTGCGCGCGATCGTGCTGGCCGATGGCGACCGGCCGGCGATCGGCCACATCAACTTCCACGGTCCGCCTGATGAGCGCGGCGTGCCGGAAGTCGGCTACGCACTGCTCCCCGAGTTCCGCGGCAACGGTTACGGTTTCGAAGCGGTGGCTGGCCTGTTCGACTGGGCGCGCGAGGAGCATGGCGTCACGCGCTTCCGGGCATCGGTCTCTCCGGACAACGCACGCTCGCAGAACCTGATTTCGAAGCTCGGGTTCGTGCGCATCGGCGAGCAGTGGGACGAGGAGGACGGCCTCGAATGGGTATACGAGACGACCGACTAGTCCGCTGATGCACCCGGTTGCGCCCGGCGCAAACCGCGCGCCGACAGCGAAACGTCAGAGGCGACCTACAGCCAGTCGTCCCCGGCCAGCACTCCGGGCGCCACCTCGGCCTCGAAGAGTCGCAGCTCCTCGGCCGGGATCTTGTACTCGTGCTCCCCGGTGGGAAAGGCTCCCGACCGCACCTCGGCGACGTACGTCTCCAGGCCCGCGCGGATGTCGGCGGCGACGTGGGCGTACTGCTTCACGAAGCGCTGCATCTCGTGCTCGTTGATCCCCAGCAGGTCATGCCAGACCAGCACCTGCCCGTCGCAGCCGGCGCCCGCGCCGATCCCGATCGTCGGGATGCGCAGGGCGCGAGTGATCGCATCGGCGATCCGCCCCGGCACGGCCTCGAGGACGATGGCGAAGCAGCCGGCGGCCTGCAGGGCCAGCGCATCGGCGTAGAGCTGGCGTGCCTTGGCCGCGGTGCGACCCTGCGCCTTGTAGCCGCCCAGCGCCGTGGCGGTCTGCGGCGTGAGCCCGATGTGACCCATCAACGGCACGCCCGCACCGACGATCGCGCGGGCGCGCGGCAGCATCGGTCCGGCACCTTCGATCTTCACCGCCTGGGCGCCCGCCTCCTTCACGAGCCGCATGGCGTTGCGCACGGCGTCCTCGTCGGAGACCTGGAACGCGCCGAGCGGCAGGTCGACCATGAAGAAGGCACGCTCGGTGCCGCGCCGCGCCGCCCGGGCGAGCATCACCATCTCGTCCATGCTGATCGGGGTGGTGTCGGGATAGCCGAGGACGTTGTTCGCCGCCGAGTCGCCGGTGAACACGATGTCGACCCCGGCCGCATCGGCCAGGCGTGCGCTCGGATAGTCGTAGGCGGTGACCATCACGATCTTGTCGCCGCGGGCCTTCATCTCCGCGAAGTCGGTGATCGCCACCGGGATGCCGTTGCTCATGACGCCGAACCCTCCTCTTCCAGGCGCACATTGTCTATCAGTCGCGTCTGACCGATGCGGACCGCCGCCGCCAGCGTCGGTCCGTCGAGGTCGGCCACCGACACGTAGTCGACATCCAGTCCCTCGAGGACCCGGCAGGCGGCGGCCACCGGGTCCGCGCCGCGACGCCAGGCGTCCCGTCCCGCCTCCAGCGCGTGCGGCAGTGCGAGGGCCTGCTGCCGCTGCTCCGGGGAGAGGAAGACGTTGCGCGAGCTGAGCGCCAGGCCGTCGGCATCGCGCACGATCGGCAGCACCCGGATCTCGAGGCGCAGGTCGAGGTCGCGGACCATGCGCCGGATCACCGCCGCCTGCTGCGCGTCCTTTTGGCCGAAGTACGCGCGATCCGGCCGCACGATGTTGAACAGCTTCACGCAGACGGTGGCGACGCCGCGGAAGTGGCCCGGGCGCACCTCGCCTTCCAGGCTGGCACCCAGCTCCTGGACGTCGACCCATGTCTCGAAGCCGTCGGGGTAGATCTCGGCGGCATCCGGCGTGAACAGGAAGTCGATGCCCGCCTCCTCGGCCGTGCGCGTATCGCGCGGCTCGTCGCGCGGGTAGCGGCCCAGGTCCTCGTTCGGCCCGAACTGCGACGGGTTGACGAACAGGCTGACGACCGCGACCGCGTTCTCGGCCCGCGCGGCGCGCATGAGGCTCAGGTGCCCATCGTGAAATGCGCCCATGGTCGGCACCAGGCCGATGCTCTGGCCGGACCGATGCGCCTCCGCCAGCGCCGCGCGCATCTCGGCGTTGGTCCGAAGCGTCTTCACGGCTTGGTCGCCTCGGCCAGCGCGCGGTACAAGGGCTCGATGTCCGGCGCTCGCTCGCGCAGCGCCCGAAGATGGGCGTCGACGGTCGACCAGTCCCCGCGGGCGATTGGCCCGGTGAGCTGAAAGCCGTTGTCGATCGTGCGCCGCATGAGCGGCACCAGGCCCTCGGGCGGCGCGCCCGCCTCCTCGAACAAGCGCGACGCGGTGCGATACAGGGTCACCAGGAAGTTGCTGGCGATCGCCGCGCCGGCGTGGTACAGCGCTCGGTCGGCATCGGCCAGTGGAAACGGGTTGAGGCCGAGCGTGCGGGCCAGCCATTCGGCCTGGCTGGAGGCGGCATCGGTCTCGGCGGTGACCGCTGCATAGGCGCCGTCGAGCTGCTCTGGACCGCGGTCACGGGTGAAGGTCATCAACGGATGGACGCTGAAGCGTCGTTCGTGCGGCGCGAGCGCTGCGAGCGGGGTCGCGCCGCTGACGTGGGCGATCCACGGGCCGGTCGGGATCCGCTGCGCGACCTCGGCGATGGCGGCGTCCGGAACGGCCAGGATGACGAGCTCCGCGTCCGCGTTCGGTTCACGGCCGGTGCTGACGGTCAGGCCACGCTCGCGCAGCCGAGCGGCGATCGCGCCACCCGCGCGCCCGGTGCCGACGACGTGGACTCGCTCGACCATGGCGACGAGTCTAGTCGCGGTGGACGTCGAGCACGATGTACGCGGGGTCGTTCGTGGAGGTCAGCCGTGCGGTGATGCCGTCCGCGCTGCGCTGCTTGTCGAGCAGCTGCGCACCATCCCAGGTCGCCAGCGACTCGTTGAGTAGGTCCGCGCCGATGCTGCGCTGCTCGTTCAGCAATCGCGGCAGGTAGGGGAGATATGGCGCCGCCAGCTCCTCGACCCTCCCGGGCTCGTCGGACGGCACGCTGAGGATCACCTGCTCGGGCGGAACCCCGACCAGGTCGAGCTGGACGCCGTTCTGCGCCTTCCCGAGCTCGTGGTGCGGGCCGGCCGATGCGAACGTCATGCCGAACCGGTCGCCGAGCTCGGCCTTGATCGCGTCCGTTGCCGGGTCCGCGGCATGCCCTGCGTGCGTGCTCGGCGCCGCGCCCGGCGTCGTGGGCGACGCGCAGGCGGCCAGGATCATCGCGAACGACAGGATCACGATTCGGTGCACCACGATGGGCGTGATTCTGCCGTCGCGTCCGCGGGGGTGCACACCGGTGATGATCACCACGCCGGCGTTTCGAGCTGGGCGGCAACGACGGGCAGCAAAGACGAGCAGCCAGACCGGCTGCCCGTCTTGCGTTCAGCGTGTGCTGGGGGCGTGCCTCAGTGCTGCAGCGCCTCGAAGTAGAGCGCCGCGACCTGCTGCCCGTAGAGGTCGGCCAGGTGATCCAGGCCCTTGCCATCGGCGAGGTTCGGGTCACTCGATCCCTCGGCGATCGTCTTGTCGGTTCGGGTCACCCACGAGGAGGGCAGGTCACCGCGGTTCGCGACCGCCCAGTCGATCTGCTCGGGCGTGAGGAACGCGGTCTCCTGGCCGGGGATCTCCGTGTTGATGAAGCCGAGGACGTCGGCCAGGGTCAGCACCGCCCATCGTGACGAGTGCGTGGCGCCCGCGTCGCCCTGGTCGGAGCGCGACGAGATGACGCATTCGTGGGCGAAGACCGCGCCGACGCTCGCGAC
>DASSTC010000046.1:0-5125 GCA_035708065.1 Candidatus Limnocylindria bacterium
CACCCGTTCGCCGTCCCACGAGACCGCGATCTCGGCGCCATAGACGTGGAATTGCGAGCGCGCTCGCGCGAGTGCCGCGGCGAGGTCGCGGGCCGTCGTCGCCGAAACCGGCCGGGACCGGAATCGGTCGAGGTGCGGCCATCGCGGGGGCGCGGCGAGGAGGTCGGCGGCAATGCTCGGCGCGGCGGCGGCGACGACCGCCTGCGGAACCTGGCGCACCGGCGCGACGGCGGTCGAGCGGGGCAGCGGCACGGGAGCCAGCAGCATGGCGCTGGCCACGGCAACCAGGAGAGGCACGCCCCCTCGGGCGCGGCGAAAGGCTCGGGCACCCATCCGCCGCGCATTGTCGCGCCTCGCGGCCGAGGCGACAACCATCGAACGGCATCACGGTCGTCGGCCAGGGGACCGGCAGGCCTTGCCTCGCCGGCCACCAGTGGTTAACATTGCTAACTTCATGTTTCTGGCTGCTGCTTCCCGAACCCTGCGCTTCTCGGTACGTCCGCAGCTGCACGTCGTCCGTCGCGGCTCGTCGCAGCCGGCGCCGGTCGGCGCGCCGGGTGGCGGCCGCTTCAGGCGCGGCTTCACGGCGCTCGGCCACCGCAACTACCGCCTCTACATCTCCGGCCAGATCGTCAGCCTGGTCGGCACCTGGATGCACTCGGTCAGCCAGCCATGGCTCGTCCTTCTGCTCGGCGGCAGCCCGATCCAGCTCGGTATCGTGCTTGCCCTGCAGTTCACGCCACCGATGCTCCTCTCGCCGCTTGGCGGCGTCCTCGCCGACCGGGTCGACAAGCGGCAGGTGATCATCGGCGCGCAGATCGCGGCCATGGCCCAGTCGCTGGTGCTCTTCGCGCTCACCGCGACCGGCGTCGTCGAGATCTGGCACGTCTATGTCCTGGCCATGTTCCTCGGTCTGGTGAGCGCGGTGGAGATGCCGGTGCGGCAGGCGTTCGCCGCCGAGCTCGTGCCGCGCGAGGACCTGGTCAACGCCATCGCCCTCAACTCCGCCACGTTCAACGCGGCGCGCGTCGTCGGTCCGGCGGTCGCCGGTGTGACGCTGGCGCTGTGGGGACCGGCCGTGAACTTCGGGATCAACGGCGTCAGCTATCTCGCCGTCCTGGCAGGTCTGTGGATGATGAACCCGGCGGAGCTGTACCGGTCCCCCCTGCCGGCGCAGGTGGCATCGGTCGTTTCGAGCTTGGCGGAAGGCTTCCGCTATGCCAGGAACACGCCGAGCATCCTGTGGCCGCTGGTGCTGCTCGGCGGCGTGGCGATGTTCGGCATGAACTTCCAGACGCTGCTGCCGCTCTACGCCCGCAACGAGATGGGAATGGACGCCGGCGGCTACGGCGCCCTCTACGCGGCGATGGGCGTGGGCTCGCTGTTCGGCTCGCTGTACCTCGCCTTCTCGGGCAGCCGCCGGGCTCTCGCCCGGCTGATCCTGGGCGGTGGCGCGGTCTTCGTCGCGTTCCTGCTGCTGCTGGGCCTCTTCCCGGTGCCGATCGCCGCGTTCCCGACGATCGTGGTCATCGGCGTCGCGTCGATGCTCATGGTCAACACCATCAACGTCACCATCCAGAACGGGGTGACCGACGAGCTGCGCGGCCGGGTGATGTCGCTCTACGTCCTCGTCTTCGCCGGGTCCGCGCCGCTGGGCGGGATCATCGCCGGTACCCTGGCCGAGCTGTTCGGCGCGGCGATGGCATTCACCATCGGCGCGGTCGTCTCGGCGCTGGTCCTGGCCGTCGTCGCCTGGCAGCTGCTCAGCAATGGCGCGCTGCGCAATGTCGGACGGCCGGCGCCGATCCCCGCCGCCGACGCGCTCGGCGACCCGCCCGCCCGAGCGGCCGGCGCCTAGCCCGCGGGCCGTGGTCCTCCCGGCCGGCTTCCGACGCGGCTTTGCGGCGCTTCGCGTCCGCAACTACCGGCTGTACTGGACCGGGCAGGTCATCAGCCGCATCGGCACCTGGATGCAGCAGGTGTCGCTGCCCTGGCTGGTGTTGGCGCTCGGCGGCTCGCCGATTCAGCTCGGTATCGTCGCCGCGCTCGAGTTCGTGCCGGCCATGGTCCTCGCGCCGTTCGGCGGCGTCTTCGCGGATCGGCTCGACAAGCGCCGGGCGATCCTGGTCACGCAGGCGCTCGCATCGGTGCAGGTGATCGTCCTGTTCGTGCTGACGATCAGCGGCGCGATCACCATCCCGATCATCATGGCGCTGGCCTTCGCGTTGGGGTTGGTGAACGCGGCCGACATGCCGTTGCGCCAGGCGCTCGCCGCCGAGCTCGTGCCGCGAAACATCCTGACCAACGCGATCGCCCTCAACTCGATGGCGTTCAACGGCGCGCGCGTGATCGGCCCGGCGGTCGCCGGCGTGACGATCGCCATCGGCGCCTCGATGTTCCACACCCAGACCGCCGGCGTCGCATTCAACCTGGCGATCAACGCGGTGAGCTACTCGGCGGTGCTCATCAGCCTCTGGATCATGGATCCCGCCGAGATCCGCCGGCCGCAGCAGCCGGACCTGCCGGTGCCGGTGTTCGAGAGCCTGCGGGAAGGGATCGGCTATGCGGTGCGCACGCCGATCGTCCTCTGGGCGCTCGTCCTCCTCGGCGCGATCGCGACCTTCGGCCTCAACTTCCGGATCCTGCTGCCGCTGTTCACCCAGGACGTCCTCAACCTCCAGGCCGATGCCTACGGAGCCCTCTACGCCTCGATGGGCGTCGGCTCGCTCGCCGGAGCGCTGACGCTGGCGTTCATGCACGAGCGCCGCGCGGTGGCGCTGATGATCGGCGGCGGGTTGCTGTTCGGCCTCTTCGAGCTCGGGTTGGCCTTCACCCGCAACGGGCTGTTGGCGGTGCCGCTGTTCATGGGCATCGGCTTCTTCTCGATGCTCATGATCAACACCATCAACGCCACGGTGCAGGCCAACGTCAGCGACGAGCTGCGCGGTCGCGTGATGGCGCTGTACGTCACCGTCTTTGCCGGCAGCTCACCGATCGGGGGCCTGTTTGCCGGCGCCATCGCCGAGACGTGGGGAGTTCCGACCACGTTCCTGATGGGCGCCCTCATCTCGCTGGCGGCTGCGGTGGTGGTGTGGTGGCGATTCCGCCTGGCTGGGCACGCCGGCGCGCTCGGTCGCACGCGGATCGGCGTCGGCGACCGGTACGAGGATCGCGCCGACCGCGGCGACCACCAGGAGCAGTCGCTCAGCGCCTAGGCAGGTTTCCTTTGCTCGCGGATCCGCTGCTAGCGGTCGGGCTTGACGCTGCCCGCGCGACTGGGCAGCAGCACCTGCAGCTCGTCCAGCGCCGCACGGACCGATGCCCGTCGGTCCTCTGCCAGCGGCTCGATCAGCTCGTGCGCCGCAACCAGCAGGTCGCGCCGCATCGCCCGCACGCGGCGCCGGCCGGTGGCGGTCAGCGCGAGGAGCACGCTGCGGCGATCGTTCGGATCGCCGCGACGCTCGATCAGCGCGCCCTCGACCAGCGCGGAGGCCAGCCGGGTGACCACCGGCGCGCTGACCAGCAGGCGTCGCGCGATGTCGGCCTGGGCGGTCGGCCCCTCGGTGTCGACGATGCGCAGCACGTTGTACTGCTGGTAGGTGAGCGACTTCCACCCCGGCCGCCGGCGCGCGTGGGCCAGCAGGTGCCGGAAGACCGGACCAATGGTCGCGATCAGGCTCGACTCCAGGCCCGAGAAGTCCTCGGCGCCCGGATCCGCGGGGCGGGCTCGGGCTCGCGGCGTGACCGACATCGTGAGCTGATCGTACCGCGTCCCGGCCGGCGCGTCGGTCCAAGTCGCGAGCCTTGATCGGCGCGTTGGCGTCATGTGCGCGCCGGGGAGAGGAGTATCTGGTCGAAATTGCCTCGGCTCGATACGCGCGGTGAATCAAACGACGCAGAAGGCGCTCCTTTGCTGCGAATGACTCATGAGCGAGATGAAACGAGCGGAAATCGCACCCGAACTGCGCGAAAGCTGCCGATTTGATCCTGCCAGCGGATCATTCGCCGGAGAGCCGTCGGTTCTGCGTCGTTCCATCCCATCAGTGGATCAACACAGCCGGAACCCCGCCGGCCGCCAGCCAGCCCGCCCATCGGCCTAGAATCGAGGGCCAATCGAGGGCCAATCGAGGGCAAGACGCAAGCGGAAGGAGCCCGGCGGATGAGCGACGAAGCGGCGACCATCGAGAACCTGCTGCGCGAGGAGCGCACCTTCCCGCCGCCGTCCGAGTTCGCGGCCACCGCGCTGCTCAACGACCCATCGATCTACGACCGGGCCGCGACCGAAGAGGGCTTCCGCGCCTTCTGGGACGCCGAGGGCCGCCAGCTCGACTGGATGCAGCCGTACGACGAGCTCTACACCTGGGAGGCGCCGTACGCCAAATGGTTCCTCGGCGGCAAGCTGAACGTCAGCGTCAACTGCCTTGACCGACATGTCGCCAACGGCCTGGGCGATCGCGTCGCCTATTACTGGGAAGGCGAGCCGGGGGACAGCCGGACGACCACCTACCGGCAGCTGCTCGACGAGGTCTGCCAGCTGACCAACGCGCTGCGCGGCCTCGGCGTGAAGAAGGGCGACCGCGTCGCGATCTACATGCCGATGATCCCCGAGCTGCCGGTGGCCATGCTCGCCTGCGCGCGGATCGGCGCCCCGCACAGCGTCGTGTTCGGCGGCTTCTCGGCCGATGCCCTCGCCGGGCGCATCGAGGACGCCCAGTGCACCGTCCTGATCACCGCCGACGGCGGCCATCGCAAGGGCGCGGTCGTCGACCTGAAGTCGCAGGCCGATGACGCGGTCGGCCGCTCACCATCGATCGAGCACTGCGTCGTCGTGAAGCGCACCGGTGCCGAGGTGGCATGGGACGAGGGCCGCGACCACTGGTACCACGAGCTGATCGCCGACCAGCCGACCACGGCCGACCCCGAGCCGATGGACTCCGAGGACCTCCTCTACCTGCTCTACACCTCCGGCACGACGGCGAAGCCGAAGGGGATCATGCACACCACCGGCGGCTACCTCGCGGGGGTCGCCACCACGCATCGGTACATCTTCGACATCCATCCGGAGACCGATGTCTACTGGTGCATGGCCGACATCGGCTGGGTGACCGGCCATTCGTACATCGTC
>DASSTC010000047.1:0-62987 GCA_035708065.1 Candidatus Limnocylindria bacterium
GCCGCGATCGACAGATCGAGCCCGAAGCCGCGACGCTTCACGTAGTCGGTCTCGAGCAGCAGTCGCTCCTCGAACGTGCGGTCCGAGCGGCCGTTCACCTGCCACAGGCCGGTGATCCCCGGACGCACCGAGAGCAGCTCGGTTGCCTCGGGACGGCCACGCAGCTCGTCCACGAAGTACGGTCGCGGACCGATGAGGCTCATCTGGCCGAAGAAGACGTTCGCCAGCTGCGGCAGCTCGTCGAGCGAGGCACGCCGCAGGAAGGCGCCGACGCGCGTGCGTCGCGGATCGTCGCGCAGCTTGCGGTTGACCAGGTACTCCAGGCGCCGTTCCTCGTCGACGGTCAGCAGCTCCTCGAGATGGCGGTGGCTGCCGTCGCGCATCGTGCGGAACTTGAGCACCGTGATCGGCTCGCCGTATCGGCCAACGCGCTGGCATCGGTAGAGGATCGGAAGGCCGCTGTCGAGCCAGATGGCGACGGCGATGGTGAGCATCAGCGGCGACAGGATGATCAGCAGAGCCGCCGACCCGACGATGTCGACGATGCGTTTGGTGAAGTAGTAGAGAAGCCTCGAAAGGGAGGCAGACTCAGCCGCAGTCTGACGCTGGGAGATCTGCTCCAAACTGTGCCCTCACCCTCCGTATCGCGGACGCGCGGCTAACTTGCCGCTCACGTCGTGCCCATCGCGACCGGCCACAGTATAGCCGGGCGTCAAGTCCTGACGCCCGGCTCTTCCGTCCTGGTACTTCCTAGAAGGCCTCGAGGTAGCGCTCGACCTCCCAGTCGGAGACCTGCTTGCGGTAGTCGTCCCACTCCTCGGTCTTCGCCTCGATGAACCGCTCGAAGACATGCTCGCCGAGCGCCTCACCGATCACCGAGTCCGCACACAGCTCGTCGAGCGCCTCCCGGAGCGTGCCCGGCAGCTGCCGGATGTGGCGCGACTCGAGCTTCGCCGCGTCGAAGTGGTAGAGGTTCTCCTCCACCGGCTCAGGCGGCGTCAGCCCGCGCTCGATGCCGTCGAGGCCGGCCGCGAGCATCACCGCGAAGGCCAGGTATGGATTCGACGAGGGGTCCGGGCAGCGCAGCTCGATGCGCGTCGAATTGGTCTGGCCGGCGCTGATCTGCGGGATGCGGATCAGCGCCGATCGATTGATGCGCGCCCAGCCGATGTAGACCGGCGCCTCGTAGCCGGGGACCAGCCGCTTGTAGCTGTTCACGAGCGGCGCGAGCACGGCGATCATGCCGCGCGCGTGCTCGAGGGTTCCGGCGATGTACTGGCGCGCCGTCTCCGACAGGCCGTAGCTGTCCGAGGGATCGGCGAAGGCATTTCGCTTGGCACCGATGTCCCACAGCGACTGGTGGGTGTGCATCCCCGAGCCGTTGATGCCGTAGAACGGCTTGGGCATGAACGTGGCGTACAGGCCCTGCCGCGCCGCCGCGGCCTTCAGCGTCGTCTTGAAGGTGACCGCGTTGTCGGCGGTGCGCAGCGCATCGGCGTACTCGAAGTCGATCTCGTGCTGGCCGGTGGCAACCTCGTGGTGCGCCGTCTCGACGGTGATCCCGAACGCCTCGAGGTCGTTCATCATCTCCTTGCGGACCTCGGTGCCGAGGTCCTCGGAGAGATCGAAGTAGCCGGCCGCATCGTGCGGCAGTGACTGGGCGCCGCCGTTCTTCTTCTGGAGCAGGAAGAACTCGAGCTCGGGGCCGGTGTTCAGCTCGAAGCCCTTCTCGCGAGCGCGGTCGACCTGCCGGCGCAGGACGTGACGCGGATCACCCGGGAACGGGTCTCCGTGGGGCGTGAAGACGTCGCAGATGACCCGGGCGCTGCCCGTCGGCAGCTCCTTCCCCGCGGCGTCGAAGCCCGGCTCCCAGGGAATCGGCGCGAACGTCGACAGATCGGGCACCAGGAACATGTCCGACTCGGCGATCCGCGCGAAGCCCTCGATCGACGAGCCGTCGAACCACTTGCCGTGCTCGACCGCGGGGGCCAGCTGGTGCATCGGTACCTGGACCGACTTGACCGCGCCGACAACGTCGGTGAACTGGAGGCTGACGAAGCGCAGGTTCTGCTCTTCGGCGAGCTTGAGGGCGGCGGCAAGATCCTTGACGGGCATGGTCGATTCCCCTGAGAGCGGTGATTGATCGGTGGTCCAAAGCCTAGATGGACCGATGCCCGGCGGGAGCAGCGCGGTTCGGCGCCGTGGTCCCAACGTATTGTGCACTACGCACAAAGCCATGGCGCGCTACGACGTCGAGGTGCTGCGGGCTTGGCCAGCCTCCGCGTCACGGAGGAGCCGGAGCGCGTCGGCGGGCCGGCGCGGATCGATGCCTCGTTCGGCCCTGGCGCGCTTCAGGCGGTAGAGCACGGTGTTGCGATGGACGCCGAGCTCGCGCGCGGCGGTCGCCACGCGGCCGTTGGCGCGCGCCACGGCGAGCAGCGTCTCGTCCAGGCCGTGGTCGGCGGCCGGCGGTGACGATGCGACGACCGGCTCCGGGGCGGGGCGTCGCAGCAGCGCGCGAAGGGTGATGCTCAGCGCTTCGGCCGCGGAGGCGTCGATCGCCGCAAGCGGCAGGTCGTCGAAGATCCAGACCGACGCGCCGGCGCGCACCGGCTGCTGCAGAAGCGACAGGCCTTCGACCGTGCGCCGCAGTGGCACCGAACGCGAGCTTGCACCGGCAAGCAGCCGCGCGTGCACCGCCGCGAAGCGGGCGGCGAGGGCACGGCCCGCCGGGCGCGGCGTGAGGGCCAGCAGCTCTCCCTCGGCGACGACGGCGACGCCTCGCCGGATGCGCTCCGCGACGAGTCCGGCGGGTGCCGCGGCTACCGGTTCGGCCAGTGCCGCTTCGGCCGCGCGGAGGCGGAGCTCGCCGGCCAGCCGGGCCAGGAACCCGGGCTCGTCGGCCAGGTAGGCCGCCAGGGCATCGGCCAGCCGAGCCGCCGGACGGCTGCTGGCCAGGACCGGCAGGTCGGCCGCCCCACGGTCAAGCCCGCCTTCCCACGGCGCGACGAAGAGGGCCACCGGGTCGAGCGACGCCTCGGCGATGGCGCCGACCAGCTCGTCGAGCGATGCGTGGCGTAAGAGCACCGCGTCGACGATCAGCACCTGCCCGTCGACCCGCGGCGGGAGGTGCGGCGGCGCGGTGCGCGTGCGCAGGACCCCGCGCACGGCGCGAGACAGCGCATCGGTCGAGCCGGAGACGAGGCGCGCCTCGGGGTCGACCGCTCGCCACGCGTCGACGACGCTGGTCACGGCGTGCCTTCCAGCAGGGAACGCAGGCGGCGCAGCTCGCCGTCGGGGCGGTCAAACCGATCGCCACGCAGGACGAGCTGCAGGCCGCCATCGGTCTGTCGCAGGCTCAGGCGACGGCGCGGCAGCCAGAAGGCCGCGGCCAGCGCGATCGTCAGCAGCGCGCCGCCGGCGAACAGAAGGCCCATGCCCGGATCGCGGCGGCTCATGAACGTGACGTACGAGGTGAAGCCGTCCGCGCGGACCAGCAGCGGACCGATGCGGGCCTCCTGGCCGGGCGCCAGGCGAGCGACGTCGGCGACACCGCGCCCGTCCGTGACGGCGACCGACAGCTCGTTTGCAGCTGCATCGGCGAGCGCCGCGTCGAGCGTCACGCCGGCGGTCGGCAGCTCGAGCGAGCCGGCCGGCCTGCCGCCGCTCGCCCGGTCGAGCGCCAGCGGACCGTCGGCCAGCGGCTGACCGCCGAGCGTCGTGACCCGCAGCCGCGCCGCGGGGCCGTAGGTCCAGCCGTGCACGAGATAGCCGTCGAACGCTCCGGGCGCGTTGACCTGCAACGTCGATTGCTCGACGGCCTCGCCGTCGCGCAGAAACGTGACGTGCGCATCCAGCTTCTGCGGACGACCGTCGGCGCCGAAGGCCGCGTCGAATGCGTCGAGGCGAAGGGCATCGGTGAAGCCGGGACGTGCCGCGTCGAGCAACGCCTGGTCGCCCGGGAGCAGGCTGAAGACGGTCTCGCTGCTGAACGCCATGCCGACGGCCGCGCCGACGAGCAGCAGCACGACGGCCACGTGCGTGCCGAGCGCCGCGATGCGCGACCAGCCACGTCGCGTGCCGTGGATCAACAGCCGCCGGCCCGGAACGACCGTCAACCGGTAGCCGGCCCGTCGCAGGACGGCCGCGTACTCTTCGGCGCTACGGTCCTGCACGACCACCAGGTCCGCCGTCAGGGCGTCCGCGCCGCCGCCGAGCGGGCCGGGAACGCGCCATTCACGCCACCCCGCAGGAAGGCGCACCGCGAAGGCCGCCAGGCCGCTGAGCACGATCGCGCCGAGCAGCAACGCGTAGGGCGGCATCCGCAGCAGCGCGGCACCGTCGGGCAGTGCCGCCGCCAGGACGTTCCAGGCGGCAGCCACGGCGAGCAGCACCATGGCCAGGCGGCCGTCGGCGAGGAGGCGGAGGAGCCGCTCCGCGCGCCGCGGCCAGGCGTCCGCCCGCGGGGCCGGAAGCGCCGACGAGCGGTCCATGCGGCGCCCGGGTCAGCCCCGGGAGGCCGCTTCCGCAGCGCTCGCCAGGTCGTCGATCAGGTCGTCGGGGTCCTCGAGGCCGATCGAGACGCGAATCGTGCCGCCGCTCAGCCCACCGGCGCGCAGATCCTCTTCGCCAAACTGGCGGTGCGACGACGAGGCCGGGTGGCTGCACAGCGTCTCTGTCCCGCCGAGGCTGGTGGCATGGACCGCGACCTGGATCTCGTCGAGGAAGCGCTCCCCCGCCGCGCGCCCCCCGGCAAGGTCGATGGCCATCATCCCGCCGGCCATGCCGTCGCGCAGCTCGCGCTGCGCCAGCCCGTGCTGCGGATGGCTGGGCAGTCCCGGGTAACGCACCCGCGCGACACCGGGCGCGCCCTCGAGCGCGCAGGCGACGGCGAACGCGTTCGACGAGTGGCGCTCCATGCGGATCGCCAGCGTCTTCAGGCCGCGGATCGCCAGGAACGCCTCGAACGGGTTGGCGTTGCCGCCGACCTCGACGGTGACGTGGCGCGCCGCGCCGACGCGCTCCGCCGCGCCGAGCACCGCGCCGCCGAGCAGATCGGCATGGCCGCCGATGTACTTCGTCAGCGAGTGCACGACCAGATCGGCGCCCAGGGTCAACGGGTTGCAGAGGTACGGCGAGGCGAACGTGTTGTCGACGACGACGGTCAGCCCGTGGCGGTGCGCCACCTCGGCGACGCGCGCGATATCCGGCATGTCGGTCGTCGGGTTCGCAATCGTCTCGAGCCACACCAGGCGGGTGCGGTCGGTGATGGCCGCTTCGAGCGCCGACGCATCGGTCTGGTCGACGAAGGAATGACCGATGCCGTAGCGCTCCAGCAACCCCGCGAGCAGGCTGAAGGTGCCGCCGTACAGCGCGACGGGCGCGAGCACGTGGTCGCCCGGCCCGACGTTCGACAGGATGGCCGCCGTGATCGCGGCCATGCCCGATGCGGTGACGTGCGCCGCGTCGGCCTGCTCGAGCTCGGCCAGCGTCGCCTCGAGCGCCGCGTGGGTCGGGTTCGAGTAGCGAGTGTAGGAGT
This sequence comes from Candidatus Limnocylindria bacterium, assembly GCA_035708065.1. GTDB lineage: Bacteria > Chloroflexota > Limnocylindria > QHBO01 > QHBO01 > JAICUY01. The sequence goes on from DASSTC010000047.1 coordinate 5,540, forward strand.
GTCCCTCGGTCTTGAACTCGAGCAGGTCGGCGAGGTCCTGTGCGGAGCCGACCTCGAACGTGCTGCTGGCGTAGATCGGAGGGTTGACCGGCGGCTGCGGCGCCTTCGGAACGCGGCTGGCCGCCTTGATCGCGCGTGTGGAGAAGCCTGCCATGGTGACCGCGAGTCTAGCAGCCGATGCAGCGGGGTCCGCCTTCGCGCACAGGGCTAGGGCGAGGCGGACGGCGTGGAGCTCGGCGTCGGCTCGGGCTCGTTGGCCAGCAGCCGCTCGCCGATGGCGCGGATGGCATCGAGCTTCGGGATGAGGATGTAGCCCGCCGCCGAGTGGGCGTTGACATCGTAGTACTGCGGCGGCTGGAGCACGATGCGCTCGAGCTGCGACATGTCGGCGTCCTGGACCGCCTGCGCCAGCTGCGGCAGCTTGTCGCCCGGGACGTCGGTCACGATCGTGTTCTTCACTGCATCGAGCAACCCCGGAAGCGCCGTGACGAGATTGCCGGCGGTGAGCTTGGCGCGCATCGCCTCGAGCAGGCGCTGCTGACGATCGGCACGGGTGAAGTCACTGTCGCCGATGCCCTTGCGCGACCGCACGTAGGCGAGGGCCGTGTGCCCGTCCATGTGCTGCTTGCCGGGCTTGAGGTAGAGGCCGGTGTGCACGTTGTACTCGTTGACGTAGGTCGGGTCGTTGATCGGGCGTTCGACTGTGATGTCGACCCCGCCGATGCTGTCGACCGCCTGCTTGAAGCCGAGCAGGTTGATCGCCCCGAAGTAGTGAATCTTGACGCCGAGCATGTTCCCGATGGTTTCCTTCAGCGTCGCCACGCCGCCGTCCGGGAATCGGCCCTTGTTGTTGTTGGCGACGACCATCAGGGCGTTGAGCTTCTGGTTGAACGGCTCGCCGTCGGGAAGCGGCGCGCCGTAGGTGTCGCGCGGGACGGAGATCATCGCCGAGTGGCCGCCGTTCGGGTCGAGGCTGACGACGAGCATCGTGTCGGTCAGCTGAGTGGTGCGGCCGGGCAGAGCATCGACGCCGACGAGCAGGATGTTCACCCGCTCGCCCTTCGAGACGTCGGGCTGGACCGACGGCTCGGGCAGCTCGCTGAAGCCGGGGATATGGCCCTCGCCCGTGACGCCGCCCTCACGCGACACCGCGCCAAGCGTGTCGATCGCCTTCGCGGCGTAGTAGGCCGGCACGGCATGCATCAGCAGGGTGACGAGCACGACGGCCGTCGTCGCATACGTGGTCCAGCGGCGCAGACTGGCGGCCTCGCGCCAGCCGTGCGCCTGGATGATCGCCAGCAGCCGCCAGCCCAGGAGCGCCAGGTCGAGCACGATCAGGCCGATGAGGAAGCGAGAATCCAGCATCCGCGCCAAGAGGCCCGAGCCGGCGAACAGCAGCACCGCCGCCACGAAGACGACGAGCAGGAGGACCGGTGCGATGAGGATCCAGGCAAGCCCCGACTGGCCGTTGTAGGCCTGGCCGAGACCCGGCAGCAGGAACGAGAAGAACGCGGCAAGGGAGGCGCGTGGGTTTGCCGGGCGCTGCGGGGTGCTGGGTGTGCTCACTGGTCCTCGGTAACGCGCATGATCGGCTCGAGGGCTGGCACCGGGCGCCTCGGGCGGCCGCGAGTATAGCGAAATGGTGCCATTGGTACCCGACGCCACTCCCCTAGCATCTGTTGCATGCAAGCACTCGGCACCAGACCGATGCTGGCGCTCGGCGCCGCACTCGTCGTTCTGCTCGGCTTCGGCGCGTACTTCCTGTTCGGGCGTTCCTCGGCCCCGACCGCCGTCGCGACGCCGACGCCTTCGCCGACGATGAGCGCCACGGCGACGCCATCGGCGAGCTTGTCACCGACCCCCAGCGCCTCGTCGACGCCCGAGGTCGCGGCACGTTGCCCGCTCAATGGCATGCCGATGGCGTCCGAAGCGACCGCGGAGCGCACGGCCCTGCTGGTGCAGATCGAGAATCACCCGCTGGCGCGACCGGCGCGCAACCTGAACAGCGCCGACATCGTGTTCGAGGCGCCGGTCGAGGGTGACACGACCCGCTTCTCGGCGGTCTTTCTGTGCCAGCCGACCGTCGGCCTGACCGGCCCGGTGCGCAGCGCGCGCTACTACAACATCGACCTGTGGCAGGACCTGCACGTCCTGCCGGTCGGCTTCGGGGCGAGCGGCGGCGCCCTGACCCGCTTCGCGGCCGCCGGGATGCCGTACGTCAACGGCATCACCGGTGGCTGGCCGTGGTATTCGCGGGTCAGCGGCCGCGCCGCGCCGCACAACCTGTATGCCGACATCGAGCGCGTGCGCAGCTCGTTCGGATCGATGCCGCGCCTCGACACGCTGGCCGAGCGCGTCGGCGAGCTGCGGCCGCCATTCGCGATCGATCCGGTGGTCGAGCCGCCTGCGGGGCGGACCGTCGCGGAAGTGACGATCCAGACGAATAGCTACTGGCGCTTCGGCTGGCGCTGGGACGCATCGGTCAGTGCATGGCTGCGGCAGGATGCCGGCAAGGCGGTGGTCGACGCGGTGAACGACCAGCCGGTCAGCGCCACCAGCGTCATCGTGCAGCGAGTCACCCAGGAAGAGGTCCTCGGCGACCCCGATCCGGGCGGCAACTCGCGCCGGCTGCAGCACATGGTCGGCAGCGGCAGGGGCACGCTGTACGTCGACGGCCAGGCGGTCGACGTGCGCTGGTCGCGCCCGAAGGCATCGGACGGCACATCGTGGACCTACGCCGGCTCCGGCGATCCGGTCGTCCTGCCGGCCGGACGCATCTGGTGGGAGATCGTGCCGGTGACGGCCTCGGTGAGCGAGGACTGACGAGCGCGGCTGTTGTCGTTGTCGTGCTGGCCGCGCCCGGCGGGACCCGGTCGCACCGACCGGGCTGACGCTGTGCCGATGCGCATTCGCGCGCTCGACGGGCGCCGACCGTTCATTTGTCGCGCTGGTGCGCGTTAGCCGAGTCGGCGGACGCTCGCACGGGTCGCAGCGCCCGATTCCACGCTCAGACGAGCCGCTCGCAACGGCGTCCAGGTGGCCTCGACGCGCTTAGCGCGCACCAGCGCGACATTTGCGCCTTCCAGCGCGGCGATCACACTCGAGAACGGGATCAGGCGTCGTGCTGCGGCCGCTTCTCCTCACGGGGCGTCGGCGGCGACAGGAAGGCGTCCATCGCGCGCCGGATCTGGTGATCGGGGTCGAAGCTGCGCCGAGCGGCCGCAATCTGGCGACGGAATTCCGCCGGATCCGGCTCGCGCTCGTCGGTCGCCTCGCCTGATCCGTTGACGTGGGGCACGGCTCCCGGCGTGGCCGCAACCGATTCCGCCACTGCGGCTGCAACCGGCTCCGCGACGCCAGCCGGGACGGGCTCGGCCACGGCTGCCGCAACCGGCTCGACGGGCGGTGGCGTGACGATCACCGGCGGCGGCGCGGCCTGCTCGTCTTCGGCCTCCGCGGGGCCAACGGCGACCGCGATGCCGCCTGAGGTGCTCTCCACAGGCGCCGGCAGGTGGCGCGGCACGGCCCGTCGCACGCGGGGCACGCCACTGATCTGGTTCTTGCCGAGCGACTTCGCCTCGTACATCGCTCGGTCGGCGGCGATCACCAGCTCGTCGGCCGCCAGGCCGTCCTCGGGATGCGAGACCAGGCCGATGCTCACGCTCGTCTCGGTGCCCGGTCCGCCGGCGAGCGCATCGCCAAGCTCCTCGGCCCCGGCGCGGATCTTCTCCGCGACGACGAACGCGCCGGCGATGTCGGTCTCGGGCAGGAGGACGAGGAACTCGTCACCACCGTATCGGTATGCCGTGTCGACGGTGCGAATCGAGCGACGAATGACCGTGCCGAGGGCACGCAGCACCTGGTCGCCGCGATGGTGGCCGAGCTGGTCGTTGACGGCCTTCAGCCCGTCGAGGTCGATCATCAGCAGGCAGAAGCCGCGCGCGCTACGGCGCGTGCGGCGGACCTCCTGCTCGAGGGTGGTGTAGATCTGCGAGCGGTTGAAGAGTCCCGTCAACGGGTCGATCAATGACGTTCGCTGCAGCCAGGCACGCACGCGACGCTCCTGCGCCGCGAACACGCCGGCGAGATAGGCCAGCAGCCAGATCGAGCCCACGTTCAGCCCGAAGCGCAGCAGGTCGCCGCCGCTGTACGTCGCGCGTGCCGGATCGAGGAACAGGACGCCCAGGTAGGCGAGCGTGGCGACCGCCGCGACCATGAACGCGACGCGGCCGCCGTGGCCGAGCGCGACGGCCACCGCCACGATGTCGAAGGCGAAGAAGAACGGGGAGCTGCCGTAGCCGGTGACCAGCAGCAGCCCGGTGACCAGCGCCAGCGCGATGAGCGCCTCGAGCCCCGAGGTGATCGGCGAGCGCCAGCGCTCGGGAAGCAGTTCGTGGAGCACGAGCACCGCCACCACGCCGAGTCCGCCGATGCCGAAGATGAGCGGCTGGTTCGTGGCGAAGGCGTTCGACAGCCCTACGCCGACGAGCACGATCGCGATCGTCAGCCACCACAGGATGCGCAGCACGCTCTCGTAGGCCGCGTGACCCTCGGCGCCGACCAGCGGCGCGTCACGGCTCGGCGCCTCGGCCGCTTCGTACTTCGTCGGCAGGTCCGCGTGATCGTCGCCAGCCAGGCGCAGATCGCCGCGCTCGGCCACCTCCTCGTCGCGGACGCGACCGCGCAGCACGGCGAGCAGCGCCCCGAGGCCGACGAGCGCCGCCAGGGCGGCGGTGACGACGATGAAGGTCAGCTGGATTGGCACGACGGGTTGGTTCACCCCCGGGTCGATCAACGGTTGGGCACGCGCGCGAGCGGCGTGGACGACAGTCTAGGTCGCCCTCTTCGGATGGCGCAAAGGTACTAACCCACCCGTACCACTCCACGCGTGGCGTGCGGTCACCACTTCCCGACGGCGGGCGCCCCATCGGGCCGGCCGGAGGGCAGCCGGAGCGGATGTAGAATGCGACAGCCGCCCTCCATCGAGCGTTTCCAAGGTGCCATGACGGATCGACCCCGACCGCGACACCCGGCGCTCGCGGCGACCCTTTCGTTTCTCTTCCCCGGCCTCGGGCAGGCGTACGCGGGACAGCGAAGGCTTGCCGCGCTGCTCGCCGTGCCCGTCCTGCTGCTGCTCGTGGGCATCGGCGTCGCCTACCTCGCCTTCGACCGGGTGCGCAACGAAGTGCTCTCGTCGTCCTTCCTGGTCGCTGTTCTGCTCATCGACGCGGCACTCCTGGTGTGGCGCCTGTTCGCCATCGGCGAGATCGGGTTCGCCGCACCGACGCGCTTCGCGGCCGCCGACGAAGCGCACCACCCGCGCATCGAGCGCTGGTTGGAGCGAAGCTGGCTGCGCATCGGCTTCGTGAGCTTCTTGCTCGCGGTCACCGTGGCGATGCACGCGTGGGTCGGCGTCGTCGTCGTCGAGCTGAACTCGACGCTCGACCGGGTCTTCGCCGGGGGTAACCCGACAGCGCCGCACGACGGCGGCACCGTCGAGCAGCCGCTCAACCGTCCGGAATACCGCTGGAATGGCACCGAGCGGGTGAACTTCCTGCTGCTCGGCATCGACTCGGGCGTCGGTCGCGACGAGGCCCTCACCGACACGATCCTGGTGGTGAGCGTCGACCCGGTGGCGCGCACCGCGGTGATGGTCTCCATCCCCCGCGACACCGGCTACCTGCCGCTGCCGGACACGAGCGTCTATCCCGACGGTCGCTATCCGCGCAAGATCAACCAGCTTTCCACCGATGCTCAGGCCGATGCCAACCGGTGGTGCCCCGACCTGGCGGCCAGTGCCGACTGCGGCCTTCGCGCCCTCGAGCGCTCGGTGGGGCTCTACCTGGGCATCCCCATCCAGTACTACGCCACGGTCGACCTCGCCGGCTTCACCGAGCTGATCGATGCCGTGGGCGGTGTCGACCTCTGCCTGCCCGGCACGATGGTCGACGACCAGTACAGCGGCCCGACCTGGTCGCCGAGGGTCGGGATCACGCTCGAGGCGGGCTGCCGCCACTACGACGGCGTGCATGCCCTGGCCTACGCACGCATCCGCAAGGGCTACATCGAGCTGCCGGACGGCACCCGCGACCCACAGAACGACTTCAAGCGCGCCGATCGGCAGCAGGAGGTGCTGCTGGCACTGCGCCGCGAGCTGGCGGCCACGAACGTGGTCTTCGAGCTGCCGCGCATCCTGGACGTCATCGGCCGGACCGTGGCCACCGACTTCCCTCGCGACAAGGTCGGCGACCTCGCCACGCTGCTGCCGCTCGTGGCCGGACCGGACATCGACCGCGTCGTGCTCGGGCTGCCGAAGTACGTGAGCCCGCCCGTCGACCCGAGCGCGAACTACCTGCTCATTCCCAAGCGCAATGCGATTCGGACCGAGATGCGTTCGCTCTTCGGCGACGAGCTGCAGGGCTGGTACGTCGGCAGCCGCGACGCTGGGCCGCCCGCCGAGTCGGCTTCGCCGTCGGTCACGCCCACGCCGAGCGCCGGAGACGGATGAGCCGACGGTCGCCGCGCCGGCCGCGGCTGCTGCTCCTGTCGATGTACCCGCTCGATCGCGGCGCCTGGGGCGCGACGGTCCGCATCGCGCACATGCGTGACGAGCTCGCCGAGATGGCCGAGCTCGACGTCATCGACGGCTATCGCGGCGCTCGCTCGTTGGCGCTGCTGCGCTACGCGCTGTCCGGGCGCCTGCGCGGCCTCGCCGGCATCTACGTCGAGAGCTCGTCGTTCCTCCCCTCGCCGGTCGATATCGCCTTCCTGGGCCTGGCGCGCGCCCTGGGCATCGGCGTGCTGACCTACATCCGTGACGCGCAGTCGCTCTTCGCCGAGTACTATCCGGGCGGCTCGCTGAAGCGCTGGATCAGCCGTTCGCTGTTCCGCCCCGCCTTCGGCGTGCTGATGTCGGTCTCGGGCCGCGTCGCCTTCCCGTCGACCGGGCTGGCCGCGGCGCTCGGCAGGGGCGAGACGCCGCTGCTCATCCCGCCCGGCGCGCCGCCGCCGGTGCACGTCGAGCGGCTGCCGGACGCGAAGCAGCTGCTGTTCGTCGGCGGCATGCGCTACCCGGTTCACGGCCTGGACATCCTGGTCGAGGCGATCGAGACGGTGCGCGCTGACGGCCTGCCGGTCGAGCTGACCTGCGTGTCGCGGCCGGGAGAGGAGCCGCCCGAGCCGCATCCGGCCTGGCTGCACGTGGCCCGCGGCAGCGGCGGCGACATTCATCGTCTCCTGCCCGACGTCATCGCCAGCGTCACGCCGCGCCGGCGCTCCCCCTACAACGACCTCGGCGTGCCGATCAAGGTGATGGAGTACCTGAGCTACGGCCGGCCGCTGCTGGTCACCGACTGCACCGAGACCGCGCGCATCGTCGAGGACTCCGGCGCGGGGTACGTCGTCCCGGACACGGCGGAGGGTCTGGCCGACGGGATCCGGCGGCTGTTCGCATCGTCCGGCGAGGAGCTCGACGCGCTGTCGGCGGCGACCGCGGTCGCCGCCGAGCGGAACTCGTGGCATGCTCGGGCGCGTCAGGTTCTCGACCTGCTGACCAACCCGCAGGACTGATGTCGAGCATCGATTCTTCTCTGCGCCCGATCCGCAGCACACTCACGGCGGCGCCGGCGGCGGCCTACCTGGTCGTCGGGCTGCTGGTGCTGGCCGTCACGATCGTGGCCGCGTACGTGTCGCTCCCCGGCTTCGCGCTGATGACCGCGGTCCTGCTCATGACCGTCGGCCTCGCCTCGCTGCGCTGGCCGCGCGCCCTGCTCGTGCTCGTCGTGCTGGCGCCACTGCTCGACCGCTTCCTGATCGCCCGGGTGATGCCCGACAGCGTGCGCGGGCTGACCCAGTACGTCTCCGAGGGGCTGCTGCTCGTCGTCGGCGTCGTGCTGCTCGTCCAGGGCTGGCGCGCCGGCCGCATCGGCGCGGCGCTGCGGCACCCGACGACCTGGGCGCTGGTCGCCTTCGCCGCGGTGGCGGCGGTCTCGGCGCTGCTGAACCGCGTGCCGCCGAGCGTCGCGATCATCGGCCTCGTCTACACCGTCGACGCCATCGTCCTGTTCTACCTGGTCCGGCTGGTCGGCTTCGACCATCGGCAGGCGGTGCAGGCCGTCGTGGCGGTCGGAATCGCGATGGTGCTGCTCGCCGGGGTCAGCATCGGTCAGGCGCTCTTCGACCCGAACCTCTTCGGGCTGGCGGTGGTCACCGGCCGATCCGGCGAGGCGGTCAGGATCGGCTCGCTGGTGCGTGACCCGAATGTGCTGGGCACGCTGATCGGCCTGGTGCTGCCGTTCGCGCTGTTCGGCGCGGTTCGGCTGCGGCGACCGCGGCTGCGCTGGACGCTGGCCGGCATCGCGCTGCTGCTGATGACCTCGCTGCTGCTGACGTACTCGCGCGGCGCCTGGCTCGGTGTGGTGGCCGGTGGTGGCCTGGTGATGCTGCTCCTCGACCGCAGGGTCGCGGGCTTCGCGCTCGTCACCGCGTTCGTGGCGCTCGGCGTGGCCACCTTCATGCCGCGCAACCTCACGACCCCGCCACCGACCGGCGACTCACCCGCGCCGGAGCTGCACTTCGACCCGCTGGGCACCACCGCCGACCGGATCGGCGCCGTTGGCGAGGGCAAGGACCTGCGGACGCTGTTCGTGATCAACGCCTTGCCGATCCTGCGCGATCACCCGCTGGTCGGCGTCGGGCCGGGACGCTACGGCGGCGCCGCGGCGTACAACCTCAAGACGCCGGTCTACGACCGCTACGACACGTGGAAGCTGCTCACCGCGCAGCGCACCGTCGACAACTTCTGGCTGCACATCCTGGTCGAGACCGGCGTACTCGGCGCCCTCGCCTTCATCGCCGCGATCGCGGCGGTGGTGGTCGGGCTGGCAACGACGGCGTGGCGTTCGCACGGCAGTGTCCACGTGGTTGCGGCCGGGATCCTCGCCGGCGCGGCGGCGGTCTCCATCTCGACGGGCACGACCATGCTCCTGGAGGGCAATACCGTCGCGTTCATGTTCTGGTTCCTGCTGGGCATCGGTTCGCTCTACCGGCCCCCGGCGCCCGAACCGGCCAGCCATCCACTGCGGGAGCCGGTCGCCTAGCGCAGGCGCGCCAGACCGATGCCGATGGCGGCCAGGATGGCCGCCACCAGGTGGAGCAGCACGACCACCTCGCGCTGGGTGAGCCCCTCGTTGAGCAGCCGATGGTGGACGTGCCCGGCATCCGGTGCGAAGACCGACCTGCCGCCGATGGCGCGACGCACGATCGTCCAGGCCATGTCGCCAAGCGGCAGCGCGAGCACCACGATCGCCACGTAGGGCGGGAAGAAACCCGACCCGGGCGACGAGATCGAGATGGCGGCCACCGCGGTCAGGAAGCCGAGGAGCATGGATCCGCAGTCGCCCATGATGATCGATGCGGGGTGGAGGTTGTAGACCAGGAAGCCGAGCGTGGCGCCCGCCGCCGCACCGACGATCAGCGTCAGCGGGGCGTCGTTCGGCGCGATGACGAAGAACGCAACCAGTGCGATGAGCACCACGCCGGCGGCGAGCCCGTCGAGCCCGTCGATCAGGTTGATGGCGTTCACCACGCCGACGATCCAGGCGACGGTGATCGGCAGGCTCAGCCAGCCGAGGTGAATCGAGCCGCCCGGGAAGACGAGCACGTGGAGCTGGGCGCCGAGCACGAAGGGGACGACCGCCGCCACGATCTGGCCGGCAAGCTTGGCCAGCGGCGAGAGGCCGCGGAGGTCGTCGACGAAGCCGGTGATCGCCAGGATCGCGCCGCCGACCAGGATCGCCGGCATCTCCGGCATCGAGATCGTCGGCCGGCCGAACGGCACGAAGGTGACCACAGCCATGGCCAGGTAGAAGCCGATCGCGATGGCCACGCCGCCGAGCCGCGGAACCGGCTGGGCATGCACCTTCCGGCCACCCGGCTGGTCGAGCAGGCCGCGGTCGGCCGCGATGCGGCGGATGGGCGGGATCAGGACGGCGGTGACGGTCAGCGCGACGAGGAAAGCGATCGCATAGCTGAACATCGGACGGCCCGGATGATAGCGGCCGAGCGCTGGCAAGGTTGCTGACGCGTGGTCGGGGCGGCCGGATTCGAACCGGCGGCCTCCTGCTCCCAAAGCAGGCGATCTACCAGACTGATCTACGCCCCGATGGCTCGCGCACGCAGATCGTACCCGGTCGGCGCCGCGCCTTCGCAGGCCTGGCCCGGCCGGCACGGCCGTCATACTCGGCACCGATGCGCACGGCACGCCTGGCTTCCTTCCTGCCACTGCTTCCCGCGCTGGCGCTCCTCCTCGCGTTGCTGGCCATGGTGCCCAACGACCCGGCGACCGGGTTCACGATCAGTGGCTCGCCGTTCTCGGACGAGGGATTCGACCTGCTGAATGCCCGCAACCAGGTCCTGTTCGGCAGCTGGTCCACGGGCGACTGGAACCTGCACCTGGTCAACGGCCCGTTCAGTGCGGCGATGGCCGGCGTCTTCTCGCTGTTCGGCGTCGAGATGGTGCCTGCCCGGGTGCTCATGGCGCTGGTCAGCGCCGCGTCGGTCGCGGCGCTGGGGGTCATGGTGGCGGCGCGCTTCGGGCATCGCTTCGGCCACTGGGCGGGGTTCGTCGCGGCGCTCGGCGTCGCCGCCAACGCGCTGGTGCTGTACTACGGCCGCCTCGCCTTCCTCGAGCCACTGGTGACGTTCTTCATGGTCGCCGGCGCGGCACTGCTGGCGCTGGCCCCGTACCGCGCATCGTTCGCGCTGGGGCTCGCCGGCGGCGCGCTGCTCGGGCTCGCGATCGCGACGAAGGCGAACGCAGGCTTCGCGGTCGTCGGCCTGCTGGTCGGGATGACGCTGGCCGGCTCCTTCCGCGACCCGCGAACGCGTCGGCGCGTCGGGGGCGCCGCAGCGGGGATCCTGCTGGTGGGGGCCGGCTGGCTGCTCGTGGTGGCACTGCCGAACTGGAGCGCCGTCGTCGCCGACCTGAAGATCTGGGCGCAGCCGACCGGCCCCGCCGACGCGGCGGAGCTGCTCGTCCGCCTGGCGAAGTACCCGCGCGAGAGCGACGGCGCCGTCGCGTTCAGCCTGATGCTCCTGATCGCGGCGGTCGCCGGGGCGGTGTACGCGCGGCGCCGTTGGCGGACGTACGACCGCGGGCTGCGGCTGCTGATCGGCGGGGCGGCCGGCTGGTTCGCCGCCGGGACCTTCGTCCTGATGGCGGTCGACTACCGGCCGAACCGCTACGCCGTCCCGCTGCTGCCCGCCCTGGCGGTGCTCGCCGCGGTCGCCGCCTGGGAGGTCGCCTGGATGCTGCGGCGCAACGGCGCCGCGCGAGTGGCGGCGATGGCGGTGCTGAGCATCGGGCTGGTGGTGCCCGGCGCGGTGGCGTACACGGGCTGGGCGGCATCGGCCTCGCAGCAAGGGCTGGCGCTGCAGGCCGCGTTGGTTCGGCAGATCCCGCCCGGCGAAGGCGTCGAGGGCGAGCTGGCGCCGATGCTGGCGCTCACCACCCGGTCCTCGATCTTCGTCTCGCGGCCGGCGGACGGGATCGACGAGGGAGATCTGCGGACCGAGCGCAATGTGCGCTGGGTCATCGTGCGGCCGGGTCAGGGGCCTGCGTGGGTCGACCCGGCGGCGTGGGCGCGCTCGAGCGTGGCGACCTGCTTCGACTGGGGTGGCAGGCGCCAGTGCCTGGTGCGCATCCCGTGACGCGGTGAACCGCGATCGGGCGAGCACCACGCTGCGCGCCGGGCTCCCGCTGCTGCCGGCGTTGCTCGCGCTGGTGGCGATGCTCGCCATCCTGCCGAGCGATCCCGCGCCCGGCATGACCGACAGCAGCTCCCCGTTCACCGACGAGGCCTACAACGTCGTCAACGCGCGCAACGAGGTGCTGCTCGGGAGGTGGTCGACCGATGACTGGAACCTGCACCTGGTGAACGGCCCGTTCAGCCCCGCAGTCGCCGGCGTGTTCCGGCTGTTCGGCGTCGGCATCGAGCCCGCGCGCCTGTTCGTCACGCTGCTCAGCTGCCTGGCGATCGCGCTCGTGGCGCTGGTCAGCGCCGCATCTTTCGGAACGCTGGCCGGCGTCCTTGCCGGCATCGCGCTCGGCGGCAACACGTTGATGCTGTACTACGGCCGCCTGGCCTACCTGGAGCCGATGGTCCTCCTCTTTCTGCTCGCCGGAACGACCTTGCTCATCGTCCGCCCGCCGATCGCCGGGTGGCGGCTCGGGGCGGCGGGCGGGTTGCTGCTCGGGATGGGCATCGCCACGAAGCCCAGTGCGGCGTTCGCAGCGATCGGCATCCTGGCCGGAGTGTCGCTGGCTGGCGGCATCAGGCGCCGCGCGACCTGGGAACCGGTCGGCGCAGCATTGGCAGGCATGGTGGCGGTGGGCATCGGCTGGCTGCTGCTCATCGGCCTGCCGAACTGGCCCGCGGTGCAGGCCGACCTGCGCATCTGGGCGGCGGAGCCGCCGCCCGAGAACGTGGGGCAGGCGCTGCAGCGCATGGCGGCGTACCTGACGGTCAACGACGGAGCGATCGCCTTCGCGTTCACCCTCGCCATCGCGGCCGCCGCCGGGGCCGTGGTCGCCGTTCGACGCTGGCGATTCCTGGAACCGGCTCATCGGGCAGTGGTCGGCGCGGCGGTCGGCTGGCTGGTGGCCGGCATGGGCCTGCTGCTGATCGTCCCGTACCGACCGAACCGATACGTCGTGCCCATGCTGCCGGCCCTGGCACTGCTCGCTGCGGTCGGTGCCGCGCATCTGCTGCAGGCGGTCGCGAGCCTGCGTGGAGGACGCGCCGTCGCGGTCATCGCCCTGTCGGCCGGCCTGGCGCTGCCCGGCGCATCGGCCTATGCGGGCTGGGCCGCCACGCAGACCCAGCGCCTGACGGAGGCGCAGGCGCTGGTCGAGCAGCACGTGGGGCCCGGCGAGGCTGTCCAGGGCGAGCTCGCGCCGCTCTTCGCGCTTCGCGTTCCGGTCATCACGTACATCTCACGACCAGCGGACGGCATCAATCCGGGCAACCTGTATGCCAGTGGCCACGTTCGCTGGCTCGTGCAGCGACCGCATTCGGCGCCGGCGTGGTGGCCGCAGGAGCGTCCGGCGTGGCGCGCACAGGAGACCGCGGGATGCGTCGACTGGGGCGGATTCGAGCGCTGCCTCGTCCACATTCCGGACCGCTGAGGCGCGGCGCGCGGGCTGCGCGAGGGAACGGTCAGCCGGCCAGCAGGCGCTCGACGACCTCCAGGTAGCGCGCACGCTGCCCGGGCCAGGCGTACGGCGCCGACTGGCGCTGCGCCTCGCGGCCGCGCTCGGTCGTGCCGGCAGGGTCGGCGATGTCGGCCCGAATCGCGGCCGCCAGGGCGGCCGGGTCGGCACCCGGCACGTAGCGGATGGCACGTTCATCGAGATGCGCGCGGAACGTGGCGAGATCGGTGGCGATGATCGGGACGCCCATGGCGGCGTACTCGAGCAGCTTCGTCGAGAGCGAGTACTCGGCGTACGGCTCCGGGCGGGTCGGCACCAGGCCGATGTCCGAGTCGGCCAGCAGCCGCGGCAGGTCGTCGAGGGGCACGCGGCCGTGAAGCGTCACGCGCTCGCCGACACCGCTGCGCGAGACCGCCTCCTCGACGTGAGACCGGTACGGACCGTCGCCGTACACGTCGAGCCGCACCGGCACGTCGCCGAGCAGCGCGACGGCCTCCACGGCGAACTCGAGCCCGTAGACGCGCTGCAGGTTGCTGTGGTGCACGAGGCGCAGCTCCCCGTCCTCCATGAATGGCCGCCTCGGGTATCGCGACGGATCGAAGATCTGCTCGTCGGGGCTGTTCATGACCACCGTGATGCGCTCCGGCTTCACGCCGCGTTGCAGCGAGAGGGCGCGCAGCGGCTCGTGAACGGTGATCAGCTCGGTGGCGATCGCCGCCGAGCCGCGCGTCACGCCGCTGACCAGCGCGGTCAACGGCCGTTGCGCCGGCCCGGGGAAGCGGTCGCGGTAGAAGGCAGGCATGTCCTCGTGCAGGTCGAGCAGCAGCGGCACGCCGTCGAGCTTCAACGGCACGGCGGCCAGCGCCAGGAAATCGGGCACGGTGGCGACCTGCACCAGGCCGTAGCGACGGCGCCGGTGAGCGCGCGTCAGCGCCACGGTCGCCACGCCCAGGAAGGCGAGGTACTCGGCCAGGTGGCCGAGCATGCCATACCAGGTGCGGTTCACCGGCAGCCGATGCACCCGCACGCCCTCGAACTCCTCGAGCGCTGCCTGGCCCTCGTCGCGCAGGGCGAAGACGTCGACCTCGTGACCGGCCCGCACCAGCGCGGTCGCCTGCCGTCGGACGCGCTGATCCTGCGGATAGGTCGCGTGAACGACGATGGCCACCGGCGGGCCGCTCACCGGCGTTTCACCTCGTTCCACAGCTCGTCCTTGCCCGCCGGGTCCAGCGCGTCCAGATCGAGGCCGCGCTCCTCGGCGAGCGCCTGCACCGCCGCAAAGCGGTCGATCCAGCGGCGATTGGCGGTGCGCAGTGCCTCCTCCGGATCGAGCTTCAGCCAGCGGCCGAGGTTGACGAGCGCGAACAGCACGTCCCCCAGCTCGTGCAGGCGCTCGTCGTGTCCGTCGGCATCGCGCAGCTCGTCGAGCTCCTCGCCGACCTTCTCCCAGACGCCGTCGACCGACGGCCAGTCCCAGCCCAGCGCGCCGGCGCGCTCCTGGATCTCGCGGCTGCCCGGCAGCGCCGGCAGGGCGCGAGCGATGCCCTCGAACGGCCCGGCCTGGCGCCCCGCCTCGGACCGCTCGGCGGCCTTGATCGTCTCCCAGTTGGCGAGCACCTGCTCGACGCCGGCCACCTCGACGTCGCCGAACACGTGCGGATGGCAGCGCACGATCTTGCCGGCGATCGATCGGTAGACATCGGTCAGGTCGAACTCGCCCTCCTCGGCTGCCAGCTGCGCGTGCAGGATGATCTGCAGCAGCAGGTCGCCCAGCTCCTCGGCGAGATCGGCCGGCACGCCGTTCTCGATGGCGTCGACCGTCTCGTACGCCTCCTCGAGCACGAACGGACGCAGCGTGCGGTGCGTCTGCCTGCGGTCCCACGGGCAGCCGTCCGGCGCGCGCAGCCGCGCGCTGATCGCCGCCATGCCGTGCGGCGAGGCGAGATTGTCGAGCGGGGCGAGCGCCGGGATGAGCCAGTCGTCGGCCGCCAGCTGCGCATCGGTCAGGGATGAGAGCGCGACGACGCCATCGTCGCCGGACAGCCGGCGAAGCTGGTGGTCGCCCGGGTAGAGCGCACGAAGCAGATCACTCGCCGTGCGGCGCGCGTGGCGCCCGGGCAGCGGCGCGGCGGCTTCGCCGGCACCGGCCAGGACGACCAACGGCAGCGCCGGGTCGAACGGGACGGCGGACAGGTGGATGGCTGCGACGATCTGGATGCCGGTCCCGGGGTCGACGCCCGCCCGGGCCAGCAGCTGGCCGAGGTCGCGCGCGGTGCCCACCGGCGCGGATCTCACCCGGCGGTCGTCGAGCTCGAGGAGCTGGCGAACTCCGGATCGATCCAGATGTTGGCGGCCTGCTTCTGCTGATCGAGCCAGATCGGGAAGCCGCTCGACTTGATCTTCTCCAGGCGGTCGGCGGGCACCTTCATGCCGGGCGAGCTGGCCAGCAGCTTGTAGATGAACACCCCATCGCTGGTGACGACCGGGTCACTGATCGGCTTGTCGGGGGTCAGCGCGAAGATCGCGTCCTCCTGCGGCGCGGGCAGCTCGTAGCGCGCCACCCACCCGACGACGCCGCCCTTCGACGCGGTCGCCGTGTCCTCGCTGTTCTGGCGGGCCACCTTGGCAAAGGTGTCGGGCGCCTTGCGCAGCTGGGTCACCAGGTCCGTCGCCTGGGCCGATGCGCTGACCCGCTCGCCGGCGACCCAGATGACGTGGTAGCCGAACGAGGTCTTCACCGGCTCGCTGATCTGGCCGTTCTTCATGCGCGCCACCGCGTCCTTGAACTCCTGGACGAACTGCGAGGTGCCCGGGTCGTACCAGCCCAGGTCTCCGCCGTTGTCCTTGTTCGCGGCATCGTCGCTCTGCTTGGCCAGTGCGAACCAGTCGGCGCCGGGCTTGACCGCCTCGTCGTGGATCTTCTGCGCCTCGGCGAGGGCGGCCTTCCACTGGGCATCGGTCGCCTTGCTCTGGTCCTGCTGACCCGGCAGCGGCTGGACCAGGATGTGGCGGAGGTGGAGCTTCGGGATGGGCAGGCTCCCGGCCGGCTCGGCGGCGAGCATGATCTGGGCGACCTTGCGCTGCGGCTGGGTCTCCTGCACGACCCGCTCGCCGAAGTAGTCGCGGAACTTCTGGCCGAGCAGCTCGTCGCGGATGAAGCCGCGGTACTCGTCGTCGCTCACGCCGGCGCTGGCGAGCGCATCGGTCAGGGCCTTGTCGTCGCCCGCCTCCTTGCGATCCTCGAGCTTGACGATGTCGTAGCCGGTGTCGGTCTTGAGCGGCCCGACGATGTCGCCGGTCTTGGCGCCCTTGGCCGCATCGAACTGGTCGCCGTACGTCGAATCGCCATCCTCGACCCAGCCGATCAGGCCGCCGAGATCCTTGGTGGCCGCGTCGGTGCTCTGCTGCTTGGCGGCCGCGGCGAAGTCACCGCCGTTGCGCAGCTGCTCGGCGAGGTCTTTCGCCGACTTCTCGGCGGCGGCCCACTGCGCATCGGTCGCCTTGGCGTCCGCCTTGGCGTCGGCCGGCAGGGCGCTGAGGCTGATCACCGACAGCTTGAGCCGCAGCGGCAGGTGCTTCTGCTCGGCAATCTTGTCGTCGATCTCCTTGTCGCTGACCGTGATCCCCAGCTCGGCGGCCTTCTGCCGCATGAAGGCGCCGTCGAACAGCGACTGCGACGCGTCGCTGCTCACCGTCTGGAAGCGGCTGTTGAGCACCTGGAGCTGCTGCTTGATCGCGTCGTCGCGAGCGCCACCGGCCTGCGCCTGGAGGTCGACCGCCCGGGCGGCCAGCGTCGAGGTGAGGACCGAGGTGCGCGCCCCGAGCGCGTCGCGGTCGAGCGCCGCGCCGTCGATCACCGCGACCTGCCGCAGGTGGGCGTCGTAGTAGCTGTTCCACACGGTGGCGCCGAAGATGCCGAGCGCCAGGGCGATGGCGACCGCGAAGGCGGCGACGATCAGCTGCTGGCTGCGCAGCTCGTCCTGCCAGCGCGGGCGGTGCTTTCTGTCGAGGACGGGACGGTTTCGAAAGGACATGCGGCGGTAGCGGACCTGATTGCGGGTGATGTGCAGCACCGGAGACCGGCGTGGCTCCCCGGGCGAGGCTGCATGCTAGCCGATGCGGGTGAAGGCCGCCATCCGGCCGGGGTTAAGACGCGGTTACCGATTCGCCTCCGGCGCCGCGCCGACTCGCCGGCGCATCGCCTGCCATCGCAGGCGCAGGACCATGAGCAGCGCCTCGCGGACGATCCCGCCGCTCATCTTCGACCGGCCCGCCACCCGCTCGCGGAACGTGATCGGCACCTGGCGGATCCGCGCGCCGCGACGGTGCGCCCACCAGGTCGTCTCGATCTGGAAGCCGTAGCCCGACGCGCTCGCCTCGCGCAGCCGGATCTGGTCGAGCAGCTCACGGCGCCACGCCTTGAAGCCGCCGGTGAGGTCACGGTACGGCAGCAGCAGGACGGTCCGCGCGAACATCGTCCCCGCCTGGCTGATCAGGCGCCGATGCAGCGGCCAGCCGACCGTGCCGCCACCGCGCATGTAGCGCGTGCCGAGCACCAGGTCGGCGTCGCCCATGAGCGG
This sequence comes from Candidatus Limnocylindria bacterium, assembly GCA_035708065.1. Lineage (GTDB taxonomy): Bacteria > Chloroflexota > Limnocylindria > QHBO01 > QHBO01 > JAICUY01. The sequence goes on from DASSTC010000047.1 coordinate 23,330, forward strand.
CGCCAGCAGCCGCGGCAGTGAACCGGGGTCGTGGCTGAAGTCGGCGTCCATCTGCACCACGGCGCGGGTGTCGGGTCGCTCCAGCACCCAGCGGAAGCCCTCGCGGTACGCGACCCCGAGCCCCTGCTTGCCGGGCCGGTGCAGCACCGAGATGCGCGGCTCGGCGGCGGCCAGGGTGTCGGCCAGCAGGCCGGTGCCATCCGGAGAGTTGTCGTCGACGATCAGCAGGCTTGCCTGTGGCAGCGCCTCGAGGATCGCGCGACTGATCGGCTCGAGGTTGTCGCGCTCCTCGTACGTCGGGACGACGACCCACACGCCGCGGCCGCCGGCCATGCCGACCCGCGGCGTGGCATCGGTCGGCTCGTCGCTCGGCTCGCGCAGGTCGGGCGGGTCGGGCGTCGCCATGGCTCAGCCGGGATGACCGATCCCGAGATAGGCGACGCCGGCGGCCGCGAAGCCCGCCGGGTCGAGCGCGTTGCGGCCGTCGACGAACAGCTCCAGGCCGGGCAGCGATGCCGGGTCGAGATCCTGGTAGGTGCCGTGCGCCGCCTGCAGCACGGCAACCTTCACCTGACCGTCCGAAGCGGGATCGTACGGCTCGAAGCCGAGCTGGCGGAGGTGGTCGTCGTCGAAGTACGGGTCGCTGGCGTACACCTTCGCGCCGGCGGCCAGCAGCTCGTCGCGCAGCCGGAAGGCGCTGCTGAACGCGTCCTCGCGGACGTCGCCGCGGTAGGCGATGCCGAGCACCAGCACCGGCTGGCCGACGAGCGAACCGACGGCCTCCTCGATGCGGTCGACCGTCCAGCCGGCCATCTCCTCGTTGATCTCGCGGGCGATCGGCGCCAGGCGCAGCTCCGGCGCGTCGTTGAACAGGAAATGCGGGTAGACCGGGATGCAGTGGCCGCCGACGCCGACCCCCGGCTGATGGATGTGCGAGTAGGGCTGCGAGTTCGCCGCGCCGATGACCTCCAGCACGTCGATCCCGCGCCGCGACGCATAGCGCGCCAGCTCGTTGGCGTAGGCGATGTTTAGGTCGCGGTACGTCGTCTCGGCGAGCTTCGTCATCTCGGCCGTCTCCGCGCTGGTCACCTGCTGCACCTCGGTGCCCTCGTCGAGCACGCTGCGGTAGAACTCGACCGCGCGGCGCGTGCTCTCGTCGCTCGTGCCGCCGACGATCTTCGGGTAGCGACGGAGATCCAGGAAGACGCGGCCGACCAGCACGCGCTCCGGCGAGAAGGCCAGGAAGAAGTCCCGGTCGAGGGTCAGCCCGCTCCCCTGCTCGAGCATCGGGCCGAAGCGGTCGCGCGTGGTGCCGACCGGCAATGTCGTCTCGTAGACGACCAGCGTGCTCGGCTGCAGACCGCTGGCGATGTCGCGTGTCGCCGCGTCGATCGGCCGGAAGTCGATCTGGCGCTGCGCGTCGACGACGACCGGCACGATGACGACCACGGCTTCCGCCTGGCGGACGCCCTCGGCATCGTCGGTCGTGGCGCGCAGGCGGCCGGCGGCCACCAGCTCCGGCACGCGATCGATGAGCGTCTGCTCGTCGGCGTGCGGCGACTCACCCCGGTTGATGGCGTCGACGATCCACTGCGCCGTGTCGCAGCCGATCACCTCGTGGCCGCGGCTGGCGTACTGCACCGCCAACGGCAGGCCGATGTGGCCCAGCCCGACGACCGCGATCCTCATGCGAGCGCCTCCTGCAGCGCGGTGCCGGCGATCACCTCGCCGGTCTCGGCGGCCTCGACCATCTTGCGCGCCAGGAGCAGCGCGACCATCGCGTCGTGCGGGTCCACCGGCGGCGGCCCGCCGTCGGCCACCGCGCGGGCGAAAGCGTTCAGCTCGACCGCCAGTGGCTCGGCGCGGCGGATGTAGCGCCGCGTCATCTCGCCCTCGGCGACCGAAGTGATCGGCGGAACGTCGAGGTCGCCGCGGTTCTCCCAGGTGTGCACCGCCTCCGGGTTGGCGTAGAAGACGAGGTCCTGGCCGATGTAGTCGGCGACGTACATCCCGCGCTCGCCGGTCACCGTCAGCGTGCGGCGCTTGGTGGGCGTCAGCCAGTTGATGTCCAGGATGCCGATCACCCCGTTGGCGAACTTCATCAGCCCGTTGAACAGATCCTCGTGGTCGGTGTGGATGCGCTGCTCGGTCTCGGCGTAGAGGCGCACCGGGTCGCTGTCGAGCAGGAATCTCATGATGTCGAGGTCGTGCGGCCCAAGGTCGACGACCACGCCGACGTCGCGGATCCGCGCCGGAAACGGCCCCAGCCGCGTCGCGTGGACCTGGAAGACGCGACCCAGCTCGCCGTCGTCCAGGCGCCGCTTCAGCTCGCGGATCGCGGGGTTGAAGCGCTCGATGTGGCCGACGGTCAACAGCTTCCCGGCGTCGCGCGACGCGGCGATCATCCGCTCCGCTTCGTCACGCTCGCCGGCGATCGGCTTCTCAACCAGGACGTTGACCCCCGCCTCGAAGGCGGCCAGCGTGACGGGGAGGTGCAGCGAGGTCGGCGCCACGACGCTCAGCAGGTCGAGCCGCTCCTCGGCGAACATGCGTGCGGTATCGGTGTAGCCGCGTGCCGCGCGGCCGGTGGTCGCCTGCTGCAGCGCAACCGGGTCGGGATCGGCGACCGCCACGAGGTCGACGATGTCGACCAGCTCGTCGTAGACCCGCACGTGGTTGCGGCCCATCATCCCCAGGCCGACGACCCCGGCGCGCAGCCTGGATGGCGCCTCGCTCATCGTGCGGCCGCCACCGCGGGCATCGGTCCGAGTTCCTGCGCAACCTGGTTGACCGATGCAATCACGGTCTCGACCTCGGCATCGGTCAGCGTCGGATGGACCGGGATCGAGACGACCTGCTCGGTGAGCCGCTCGGTGACCGGGAACGACTGCGAGCCGTAGCCGAGCTCGAGGAACGGCTTCTGATGGTGAACCGGGATGGGATAGAAGATGCCGGTGCCGATGCCCAGCTCGCGCAGCCGCTCGACGAATTCGTCCCGGCGGTTCACACGGATCGTGTACTGGTGGAAGACGTGCGTCGTGCCGGGTCGCACGCTCGGCGTGATCACGCCCCGCAGCTCGCGACCGTAGCGCTCGGCGATCTCGATGCGGCGCGCGTTGTTGGCGGGCAGCTTCGGCAGCTGAGCCAGGCCGATGCTCGCGTGCACGTCGGTCATCCGGAAGTTGTAGCCGAGCATGTCGTGGTGGTAGCGCACCTTCATGCCGTGCTCGCGCAGCAGCCGCACCCGCTCGGCCAGCTCGTCGTCGGCGGTGGTGATCATGCCGCCCTCGCCGGTGGTCATGTTCTTGGTCGGGTAGAAGCTGAACGCGCCGGCGCCCCAGCTGCCGGAACGGCGTTCGCCGACGGCGGCGCCGTGCGCCTGTGCGGCATCCTCGAGGAGTGCCAGGCCGTGGCGCTCGGCGATCGCGCTGATCGCGGGCAGATCGGCCGGGTTGCCGTAGAGGCTGACCGGCAGGATCGCCCTGGTGCGCGGCGTGATCGCCGCCTCGATGCGCGAGGGATCCATGTTGAAGCTCGCCTCGTCGATGTCGACGAAGACCGGCCGCGCGCCGGTGTACAGGACCGAGTTGGCGCTGGCGATGAAGGTGAACGGCACGGTGATCACCTCGTCGCCCGGCCCGACGCCGTAGCCGAGCAGCGCCAGGTGCAGCGCGGTGGTTCCCGACGAGGTGGCGATCGCATGCGGCACGCCGATGAACTCGGCGAAGCGCTCCTCGAGCTCGTGGACGCGCGGCCCCTGCGCCAGCATCCCCGACTCGAGCGCTCCCACGACCAGCTCCTTCTCCTCGTCGCCCATGCGTGGGCGTGCGATCGGGATCATCCGGCGACTGCCTCCTCGTGCTGCTGTTGGGGCGCCAGGCGCGCCGCGTCGGCGGCGAACGCGTCGAGCGCCGCCACGATCCGCTCGGCGGCATGCCCGCCGCCGAAGATCGGTGGCCGCTCGGCCGCGGGCGGCTCGAAGGTCGACGCCGCGAGCGCGGCGCGCAGGCCTGCCGGCGACGAGCTGACCAGCCGGTTCCAACCGCCGTCGAGCGTCTCGAGCCATTCGGTCTCGTCGCGCAGGGTGAGGCACGGCACGCCGGCGAGGTACGCCTCGCGCTGCACGCCGCCGGAGTCGGTGACGATCAGGGCGGCGTGCCGCTCGAGCGCGACCATGGTCAGGTAGCCGACCGGGTCGATGGTATGGATGTTGGCGGGCACCTCGACGTTGCCCTGCAACAGGCTTGCCGCGGTCCGCGGGTGCACCGGGAAGATCACCGGCCGCTCCATGCGCAGCGCATCGAGCCACTCGCCCAGGAGCTGCGGGTCGTCGACGTTGTCGCCGCGGTGCATGGTCAGCAGCACGTACCCGGGCAGCTCGCGAGCGAGGGCCGGCAAGGCGTCCCCGGAGTGCTCGCTGGCCCACATGAACGAGTCGACCATCACGTCGCCGACGTTCCGGGCCCGGTCGGCGAGCCCTTCGCGCGCCAGGTTTGCCATGGCGACCTCGGTCGGCGCGAGCAGCAGCTCGCTGAGGTGATCGGCCACCACCCGATTGTGCTCCTCGGGCCACTGTCGGTTGTACGAGCGCAACCCGGCCTCGACGTGCGCGGTCCACGGCCGCCTACCGTCGGGATAGCGCATCTTCGCAGCGACCAGCGCTGCCGCCAGCGTCGAGTTCGTGTCGCCGTAGAGCAGCACCGCGTCGGGTTGTTCGGCGGCGACGATCGGATCGAGGCGGCGCATGATCTCGGCGGTCTGCTCCGAGTGGCCGCCGCTGCCCACCTCGAGGTTGACCTCCGGCGCCGGGATCTCCAGGTCGCGGAAGAATGCCTCGCTCATCGAGTCGTCGTAGTGCTGCCCGGTGTGGACCAGCACCTCGGTGTGGTCGCGGCGCAGCACACGGCTCACCGGCGCCGCCTTGACGAACTGGGGCCGCGCGCCGACCACCGACAGGATCTTCACGCCGCGTGCTCCGGCACGTGGCGGCCGCAGCGCGGGCATGAGCCCTCGAACGGCTCGCCCTCGACGCTGTCGCGAAGCGGCTCCCCGCAGACGCAGGCGGTCCCCAGGCGGCGCGCCGGGTTGCCGGCAACGAGCTCCTGGTCGCCGACGTCGCGCGTCACCACGCTCCCGGAGCCGACGAGCGCCCAGCGGCCGATCGTCACGCCGGGCAGGATCGTCGCGTTGGCGCCGAGCGACGCGCCATGGCGCACCCGGATCGGTCCGACCTCCCAGTCATCGGTGCCCTTCAGGCTGCCGTCGGGGTTGATCGCGCGCGGCAGGCGGTCGTTGGTGAAGCACACGTGCGGACCGATGAACACGCCGTCCTCCACGCTGACGCCGTGGAAGACGCTGACGTTGTTGCCGATCTTCACGTTGTCGCCAATCACGACGTCGACGTCGATATAGGCGTTCTTGCCGACGACGCAGCCACTCCCGATCCGCGCGCCCTCGCGCACCTGCGCCTGGTTCCAGATGCTGGTGCCGGGCCCGATCGTCGCCTGCGGCGACACCTCGGCGGTCGAGTGGATGCGCACGGACGAGTTGTCGCTCATGCGGGCTCCTGCCAATCGGAGCCGATTCTACCCGAGCAGCCTCATGTGACCGATGCGGGCGCGCCGGCGGCGCGGCCGTCGAACGTCAGTCGAGCAGGTTGCGGATTGCCGCTCGCACCGCGTCGCTGACGCTGCCGGTCCCGCCGACGACCACGACCTGCGACGGATCGATGCGCCGGATCTCGTCGGCGACCGCGTCGGGCAGTGCATCCGGCCGAACCAACAGGACAGGGTCGCCGCCGTCGCCCGCCGGGGAGCCCGCGGCCAGGCTGTCGGGGAACGCCGATCCGGTGCTCAGGTAGACGGTATCCGGGCCGCCGGCCAGGTAGCTGCCGGCGCTGAGCGCGACGGCGGTGGCATACCGGTCGGCACCGCCGAAGCGCGTGACGCCACCGGTGGTGTAGGCGGCGAGCTGAGCGGCGACGGTGCTGCCCACGCTTCCGGTTCCACCCAGGATCACGATCCGGCCCGGCTTGAGCCGGCTGAGCTCGGTGGCCGTGGCGGCCGGGATCTTCGAGCCGGTCACCAGCAGCACGGGGCCGCCGTCTCGACCGGCAACCGCGCCGCCCGCCAGCGCGTCGGCGAACCGCTCACCGGTGGCCACGTAGGCGACCGGCGCGCCGGTGGCGAACGTCTCGGCGCTGATGCGTGCGGCGGTGGCATAGCGGTCGACGCCGGCGAGCCGCGTGACGGTGCCCGTCGTGTAGCCCGCGGCAACGGTGGCGACGGCTCCCGAGACCCGCCCGGTGCCGCCCAGGATCACGATCCGCCCGGGCTTCAGCCGTGTCAGCTCGTCGGCGGTCGCGGCGGGAATGGTCGAGGCGGTCACGAGCAGGACGGGCGCGCCGTTCTTCACCGCGAACGGGCCGCCGGCCAGCGCGTCGGGGAACGCCTCGCCGCTGGCCAGCACGGCGACCGGCACGCCCGTCGCGAACGTCGCCCGGCTGACCGCCGCGGCGGTCGCATAGCGATCCGCGCCGGCGACGCGGTACTCGACCTTGCCGGTGCTCAACGTCCAGCTCGTGGCGTTCATCGCGTTGCCGGCGACGTCCCGGATGCCCGACGAGGCGCTGACCGTGTAGGTCTGCTCCCCGGCCAGCGGCGAGCTCGGCCGCAGCCAGGCGCGCCGCGCGCTGCTGTCGTAACCGACCGTGGCCGGCACCACGCGACCGGTGGCATCGGTCAGGCTGAAGCTCGTGGCGCTCACGCCGGACACCGCCTCGGAGAACACCGCGGTCGCCACCACGTCGGCGGGCAGGTTCGTCGCCCCGCCGGCGGGGGCACGGCTGGCCACCACGGGCTTCACGTTGTCCACGAAGGCGCTGGTCAGGGTGTAGGCCGGCTTCACGCCGTTCGGCAGCCAGTTGCGAATGCCGATGACGATCTTCTTCGGTCCGGACGCCTGATACGAGACGCGCTCGATCGTCGCCGAGCTCGACGGGTCGTCCACCTTCTTGACGAGCGTGCCGTCGACCCACAGCTCGAGCATCGGGTCGAAGGAGAGCGAGCTCTTGGCCGGCCGGCTGGTGTCGATGATCGGCGTCACCGCGACATCGATCCGCCCCGCGCGCGGCGCGCTGAAGCTGAAGAAGTCGGCGTCGCCGGCCGGGTAGTTGTTGGGACGCGCGGTTCCGAAGCCGAGCGGACTGGCGGTCGGCGCGCCGTCGTTCGGCTCGGCGCCGTCGCCGGTCTGCGGGGCGATCGCCGCCGGACTGCCACCGACCGCGCGGTAGGCGTTCACACGGCCGCGACCGTATCGGTCGTCCCAGCCGCGGAAGCCGAGGTCGTCGGTCGTCGAGAGCAGCCGATCGACGACCTGCTGGTTGGTGTACGACGGGTAGCGGGCCATGATCAGCGCCACCACGCCGGCGGTGTTCGGCGTCGAGAACGACGTGCCGCTGATGTCGATGTAGCCGCCCCACGTCGAGTGGATGCACGGCGATACGGTGCAGTTGGCGGTCGTCACCGCGGCACCGGGCGCCGAGACGTCGACCGTGCCGCCGTAGTTCGACCAGTTGGTGAACTCGTCGTCTGCCTGGGTCGCCGAGACCGAGATGACGTGGTCGTAGGCCGCCGGGTACGACGGCTGGCTGGTGCGGTAATTCCCCGCCGCGGCGACCAGCACGGTGCCCGACGCCCATGCCCGGTTGACGGCATCCCGGACCGCGTAGCTGAACTCGAACCCGCCGATGCTCATGTTGATGATCTTCGCGCCGCGGCTGACCGCGTAGTCGATCCCCTTCGCGACGTTCGAGGAGTAGCCGTGCCCGGTGGCATCCATGACCTTCACCGGGAGCACCTTGTTCGTCCAGGTGATGCCCGCCACGCCAACGCCGTTGTTCGGGTTGCCGGCCAGGATCCCGGAGACCCAGGTGCCGTGGCCGTTGTCATCGGTGGCGTTCGAGTCGCCGTTGACGAAGTCATAGCCCGCCACCAGCCGGCCGGCCAGGTCCGGGTGGTTGAACTGGACGCCGGTGTCGACCACGCCGATGAGCGCCGTGCCGCCCTTCGTCAGCGACCACGCGTCGCGAACCCGCATCCGATCGAGCGAGTACTGGCGCGAGCTCAGCGGGTCGTTGACCGCCACCGCCGCCTCGACCTGCATGACGTAGTCGGGCTCGGCCCAGGCGACCGCCGGGTCCTTCGACAGCTGCTTCACCGTCGCCTCGACCGATGCGCCGTTCGTCCGCAGGACGCTCGGCCCCTTGTCGCCGTGGAGCGTCGAGAGCAGGCTCAGCCCGCGCGCCTTCTCGTTGACCGCGCCCTTGTCCGGGTCCTTCCACTGCACGATGACGCGGTCCGGCGCGTGCCCGAGATCGGTGTGCCCGGCTTTGTCCTTCGCTGCGGCCTCAGGCTGGCCCGATGCCGGCGCCGACGCGCCGGGCGCCGCGCTGATCGGCGTGGCGGAAGCCGCGAGCAGGAAGAGGGACAGGATGATCGGGCGGGTTCGGGTCAATGCTCGGGCTCCGGGCGCTGCGACGGGACCGGCACGCATGCCCACGCACGGTGGCCGTCGACTCGCCGAGAACCCTATCCGCGGGTCGCGCCGCGTCCAATCGGACCTTGGTCCCGGCGCACCGAACGGTACCGATGGCGGTCGCGCGGCTCAGGAACGCGCGGTGAGCAGCTCCTCGAGGCGCGGGCGCGCGGCGGCCGCCGCGCGCCCGCGATGTGACAGCTGGTCCTTCTCACCCTCCGGCAGCTCGGCGGTCGTCACGCCGGACGGCAGCAGGAAGACCGGGTCGTAGCCGAAGCCGGCGCTGCCGCGCGGCGCATCGGCCAGGCTGCCCTCCATGACGCCGCGGAACAGCTCGATGCGCGGCTCGCCATCGGCGTTCGGAATCGCGAGCGCCAGGACGCAGACCATCCGCGCCCGCCGGTCGGGGTTGTCGCCGGCGGCGTTGACCAGCCGCTGGCTGTCGTGGCCGTCGTGCTCGCCGAAGTGCGCGGTCTGCACACCGGGACCCCAATCGAGGGCCGCAACCTCGATCCCGGAATCGTCGGCCAGGGTCAGCAGGCCGGAGGCGCGGCAGTAGGCATCGGCCTTGACCGTGGCGTTCTGCTCATAGGTGTCGAACGGCTCCTCGACCTCCATCGCCACGCCGACCTCGGCCGGGGTCACGATGCGACCGGGGAGCCCGGCGAGCAGGCGCGCGAACTCTCGCTGCTTCCCCGGGTTGGTCGTCGCCAGGAGGAGGTCGGTCACTCCGCCGGCGGTGCGTCGACCGCGGCGTTCTGGATCTCGAACAGCTGCCGGATGCCCGCCGCCGCGAGCTCGACCATCTGGTCCATCTGCTCACGGCTGAACGGCTCCTGCTCGGCGGTGCCCTGCACCTCGACGAAGCGGCCGTCGCCCATCATCACCACGTTGAAATCGACCTCGGCGGTCGAGTCCTCGGCGTAGTTCAGGTCGAGCAGCAGCCGCCCGGCGTGCATGCCGACGCTCACCGCGCCGACCTGCCCGGCCAGCAGGTGGCTCATGCCGTACTTCTTGAGCGCGCGAGCCAGCGCGACGTATGCGCCGGTGATCGATGCGGTGCGCGTCCCGCCGTCGGCCTGGATCACGTCGCAGTCGAGGGTGATCGTTCGCTCGCCGAGCCGCGACATGTCGACGCAGGTGCGCAGCGAACGGCCGATCAGCCGCTGGATCTCGTAGGTGCGGCCGCCCGGATGTCCCTTCGACGACTCGCGCTGGCTTCGCTCGGTGCCGGCGCGTGGCAGCATGCTGTACTCGGCGGTGACCCAGCCCTTGCCCTTGCCGCGCAGGAAGCCGGGCACACGGTCCTCGATGGTGGCGGCGCACAGCACGCGCGTGTCGCCGACGCGGATCAGGGCCGAGCCCTCGGCGAACTTCAGGTAGTCGGGCACGATCTTGATCGGGCGCATCTGGTTCGGCAGGCGGCCGTCGATGCGCTTCGCCGAGGCAACGGTGGTCATCGTCGCGATTGTAGTGCGTGCTACCGTCCGCCCGATGCGCCTGCTGGTGGTCACCGCTCGCTTCCCGACGCCCGACCGTCCGGCCGCCGGCGCCTTCGTGCGCGACCGGCTGGGTGACCTCGACGCGGTGGTCGTCGCCCCGGCACGCTACGACCTGCCCGGCTGGCGCCGCTACCTGTCACTGACCTGGCGCGCCCTGAGCGCCCGAGGCCGATTCGACGGTGTCGAAGGGCACTTCGTGCTGCCGTCGGGCGCCGTGGCGCTGCTCGCCGCGCGCCTGCGCGGCGTCCCGCTGGTGGTCTATGCGCACGGCCGCGACGTGCGCGAGATCGCCAGCCGCAACCCGCTGCTCGGCTGGCTGGCACGGCGGGTGGTGCGCGGCGCTGCGGCCGTCGTGACGAACTCGTCCGAGACCGCCGGGCTCGTTGCGGCACTGGGTCGCGAGGCGGAGGTCATCCCACCGGGGATCGACCTGTCGCGCTTCGATGTCCTGCCACGCCCGGGCGACCGCCGCGTGCTCTACCTCGGCGGCGACGTGCCGCACAAGGGCGTCGACGTGGCGCGCCAGCTGGCCGACACGCTCGTCGGTCCCGGGATCCGCGAGCTCGATCCGTCGCAGGTCCCCGCGCTCATGGCCGAGCACGATGTCGTGCTCGTGCCGTCACTCGCCGAGCCGTTCGGCCTCGTCGCGGCCGAGGCGATCGCCTCGGGGCGCTGGGTCGTGGCGCGGTCGGTCGGCGGCCTTCGCGAGATCGTGCAGGACGGCGTGAACGGCACGCTCGTCGACGACGGCGACTTCGCGACGGCGCTGGCCAACGTTCCCGACTATGACCCCCAGACGGTCGCCGCCACGGCGGGGCGCTTCAGCGTCGAGACGCACCGTCGCCGCATGGACGAGGTCTGGCGGCGCGTGCTGGCTGGGCGCGGTGGCCGCGCTTAGGGCAGCGCGGTGACCGCGCTTAGGGCAGCGCTGCGTCGATGGCGCGGACGACCGCGTCCGACACGACCCCGCTGCTGCCGAGCACGATGACCTTGTTCGGGTCAAGCCGGCGCAGCTCGGTCGCCACCTCGCTGGGCAGCGCATTCGGCTGCACGAGGAGCAGCGGACCGGGGGCGATCGCCGCGGTGGGGCCGCCGGCCAGCCCATCGGGGAACTTCGTGCCGGTCGCCACGAACACGGTGCCCGCGCCGGCCGAGCCGTACGTCGAGCGGCTGACGGAGACGGCAGTCGCATAGCGGTCATCGCCGGCCAGGCGGCTGACGTTCGAGGCGTAGTGGCGCAGCTGATCGGCGACGTGGCTGCTCACGACGCCGCTGGCGCCGAGGATGACGATCCGTCCCGGACGCAGCCGCGACAGCTCCGTGGCAGTCACCGACGGAAGGCCGGTGGCGCGGGTGAGTAGCACCGGACCCTTCTGGTAGCCCGCGGCGGCGCCGCCGCCGAGCGCGTCCGGGAAGTTCTCGCCGGTCGCGATGTACACCACCGCCACGCCCGCGCCGAACGTCGCGCGGCTGATGGTCGCGGCCGTGGCGTATCGGTCGGATCCGGCCAGCCGCGAGACCGAGCCGGCGGTCAGGCCGTCCAGCGTGCGCGCCACGCCACTGCCGACCGCGCCGCTCGAACCCAGGACCACGATGCGTCCCGGCTTGAGCCGCTGCAGCTCGGTCGCGGTGACGGCCGGGACGGTGTCGCGGGTGACGAGCAGGATCGGCGCGTTGGCCCTGGCGGCGGCCGGTGCGCCGGCCAGCGCGTCGGGGAAGTTCTGGCCGGTCGCCACATAGGCGACCGCGACGCCCGGCGCATAGCGCGCGCGGCTGATCGCTGCCGCCGTCTCATAGCGATCGTCACCGGCCAGGCGCGAGATCTGGCTGCTCGCCGTCGATGGCGCCTGGCACAGCTGGGCGAAGATCATCACCGAGTAGGTCGCGCCGCTGGCGGAATTGGCGTGGCTGCCGGCCGCGGCGTTGTAGTCGCCGACCATGATCGCGTGGTGGCCCGCAGACGCCCACCACTGCTCGATGGTGCGCTGGTAGTCATAGGTCGGGTAGCCCTTCTCCCAGGCGATGATCTCGCCGATGCCGCCCGCCACGCACACCCCGAGCTGCTTGAGCCGGTTGCTGATGTAGGTCATGTCGTGGGCCAGCACGTCCTTCGACGCCATCTGGTTGGCCCGCTCGACGCTGATCTTATCGAGCGCGGTCGATAAGCCGACCGGGGCGAGCTTCACCGATGCCCGCTTGACGTTGGTCAGGTCGACGTACGTCTGCCCGCCGACGGCGAGCGCCGGCGTTGCGGGCATGGCTGCGACGGCGGCGAGCGCGAGCGCGGCGACCAGGGATGAGAGACGGCGAATCATGCGCGGGGAATCCCCCATGAGATGAGCTCCTGCTGTGACGGGCACCGATGCGCCCCGCGGGCGCCAGACCACCCTACGGGCGCAGTCGCCCGGGAGGCCATGACCCGATGGGGGTCATGCCGTCTGGCCGATCGGTCGCCCCCGCGACTGGCCCGTCAGTCCCAGAGCGAGTGGATCTGGTTGATGACGGTGCTGCTCACCGATCCACTGCCGCCAAGCACCACGACGGTCGACGGGTTGAGGCGGCGGAGCTCCGCGGCGACGGCATCCGGCAGCGACGACGGGGTCGTCAGCAGCAGCGGTCCTCTGGCCCGTCCGGCCGGCGCGGCTCCCGCCAGGCCGTCGGGGAACTGCGTGCCGGTGGCGAGGTAGACCGTCCCCGGCGCATCCGCGCCGAAGCTGGCCTGGCTAACCTCGACCGCGGTCGCGTACCGGTCGTCACCGGCGATGCGCGTGACGGTCCCGCCGGTATAGCCCGCGAGCACGCTGAGCTGTCCGTCCGGAATGACGCCGCTCCCGCCGACCACCACGATCCGCCCCGGCTTGAGGCGCGCCAGCTCGTTGCGGGTGGCGGCCGGAACCGACGACGTGGCACCGGTGAGCAGCACCGGCGCGCCGGCCTTGCCTGCGGCTGCGCCGCCGGCGAGCGCATCGGGGAAGGTCGCGCCGGACGCCACGTAGGCGACCGCGACACCGCTGCCGAACGTGGCGCGGCTTACCGCCGCCGCGGTGGCGTAGCGGTCGGAGCCGTAGATGCGCTGGACCGTGCCTGTCGTGTAGGCGCCGAGCTTTGCGAGCTGCGCGTCCGAAACGACCGACGGTCCGCCGAGCACCACGATCCGCTGCGGAGCCAGGCGCCCGAGCTCGGCCGCGGTCTCCGCCGGCAGCGAGTCGCGGCCCGTGAGCAGCACCGGGCCACCGAGCTTCGCGGCCGCCGGGCCACCGGCCAAGGCGTCGGCGAAGACGCTGCCGGTAGCGAGGTAGGCGACCGCGACGCCGGGCTTGTAGCTTGCGGCGCTGATGTCGGCCGCGGTGGCGTAGCGGTCGTCACCGGCGATGCGCACGGTGCGCTTCACGAACTGGTCGTACAGCACGTTCCACAGGTCGCTCGTGCCGGTGTCCATGCCCAGCGACCAGATCCCGACGCCGGACATGGCGTTGCCGTTGATCAACCGGTACTTCGCGCGCAGCGACGTCGGGTCGTCGTAGTAGGCCTGGCGGTAGCCACCGTCCGACGCGCGGTACACGACCCACGGCACCTGGCCGACCGAGTCCCACTGGCGACCGTAGGTCTGGCCCAGCACCTTGCCGCCGTAGGGTCCGTCGGCATCGGTCCCGTAGTAGACGAAGGCGGTCGAGCTGGCCGGCGAGCGGACCGTGCTGTTCAGCGACGCGCTGCTCGTGTTCCAGGCGCGGCCGTAGTACGGCACGCCCCAGATCAGCTTGCTTGCCGAGGTGAGGTTGAGGTGGTCGCGCATCGCCTGGCGCACGTCGAAGATGTACGGGCTGTCGATGGGGGCCACGCCACCCGCCCGGGACGAGCCCGACCAGGAAAGGTCGTAGCCCATCACCATCAGCGCGTCAGCCGCGCCCGATGCGGTGAGTCCCTGCACGTCGTAGCCAGTCGCCCAGCTTGCCGCGCCGGCCGAACTGTCGACGGTCACGAACGATCCGACCCCGGCGGCCTTCAGCCCGGTCTTGACCTGTTTCACGAAAGAGGTGAACTGGTCTCGCAGTGAGCTCGGCACCGGCTCGAAGTCGAGATTCACGCCATCGGCGTTGCGGGCACCGATGATCTTCACCAGCTCGCCGACGAGCCGCGCCCGATACGTCGCGCTGGTCAGCAGCTGCGTCATGCCGCTGTAGTCCCCGTTCCAGGCCATCATCGTGATCGTCGGCACGACCCGTACGCCGCGGGCGTGGGCCCTGTTGATCACGTCGGTCAGCGCCGACGAGTTCCAGTTGGTCCAGCCGATGGCCGGGCTGCTGCTCGTGCCGCGCAGCAGGTATCCGTTCGCCTGGGCGCCGATGCTGAAGTAGGCGATCGTCGAGAGGAGGTCGTAGCGCAGTGCGCTGCGGTGCGTCGACGACAGGTACCAGTACGGCAGGAAGCCGAGCACCTCGCGGCGCAGGCCGTTGGGCAGCGTGCCGGCCGGGCCGCTGAAGCCACTGGTCGAGGCGGTCAGCGGCTGGACCTCCGACCCGTCGGCCGCGGTTGCGCCTTCGATTGAGAACGTGGTCATCGACTTCGGCGGCAGCGGGTCATTCGCGTGCTCCGCGAGCATCTCGGCACCGGCCGACGGACGCAGCATGTCGGCCGGCATCGGCGGAAGGACGGTGCCGTCGGCGAGCGTGACCGAGCCGGCATCGGTCGTTGGGTCACCGGCCAGCGCAGCCGTCGCCGTCGAAAGGGCGAAGGCGAGCGCCAGGGGGAGGGCGACGATGCGGCGCGATCGATTCATGTGCTCGGGTCTCCTGAGGCAGGGTCGGCTGACGCAGTGCGGAAGGCACCGGACTGCACCATGCCGCACCTTACCGATCGCTCGAGGGGCCGCCCATGGTACGAAAGTCAGCCACCGAGCAGCTTGGCGATCTGATCGGCGACGCCGTTCGACACCACGCCGGTGCCGCCCAGGATCACGACCCGCTGCGGTGACACGCGCAGCAGCTCGGCGGCAACCGCGGACGGCAGGGTCGTTCCCGGCACGAGCAGCAGCGGACCGTCGCTGATGCCAGCTACCGGGCCGCCGCCGAGCGCATCCGGGAAGCTCGTGCCGGTCGCGACGAAAACGACCGATGCGTCCGCGAACGACGCCTTCGAGATCGCCACCGCGGTGGCGTAGCGGTCGCTGCCCGCCAGCCGGCTCACCGGCGCGTACGCCGCCAGCGCGCTCGCCGTTGCGCTCGACACGACACCGGACGCGCCGAGGATCACGATCTTCGCCGGGTGGAGCCGCTCGAGCTCCGCGGCGGTGGCCGCGGGGATGCCGATCGGCGACACGAGCAGCACCGGCCCGCCGGCGGCGCCGCTGGCCGGGACGCCGGCCAGCGCATCGGGGAAGGTGGCGCCGGTCGCGACGTAGGCGACCGGCACGGGGGACGCGAAGGCGTCCTGCGAGATCAGCGCGGCGGTCTCGTAGCGCGACGCGCCGGCGATGCGCCGCACCGCTCCGCCGGTGTAGGAGCCCAGCGCGCCGAGGACCGCATCGGAGACGGTGCCGCTGCCGCCGAGCACGACGATCTGCTTGGGCTCCAGCCGCTGCAGCTCGGCGGCGGTCGGCGACGGGATGGCGTCCTGCGTGACGAGGAGCATCGGTCCGTGCGCATGCGCCGCCGCGGCACCACCGGCCAGCGCATCGGGGAAGTTCGTGCCGGTGGCGACGTACGCGACGCCCACGCCCGGGTCGAACTGGGACGCGGAGACGGCGGCCGCGGTCGCGTACCGATCGGCGCCCGAGATCCGCGACACGGAGGCGCTCGGCGGCGGAGGCGGCGGCGCGATGTTGCCGTTGTCCGGCGTCGCGTTCGGGTTGCCGGCGAACGCATACCAGTAGTCGGTGCCGAGCCATTGGCTGTACGTCTTCTGGACCCAGACCTGGTCGCCGTCGATGTCCGGATGGACCGACAGTCGCTGGGCCGATGCGTCATAGCCCGCGTCCGCTCGATAGAGGTCACCGAAGCTCGTGTTGCGCTGCGTGAGCAGCCGCTGGACGAGATTCTTGGCACCCAGGTCGGTCGCGAAGTAGCCGTTTGCGCCGAGCGTGAGCACCGGATACGAGAAGTTCGCGACGCGAGCGCGCGCGGTGGCGAGATCGCCGACCGGCTTGCCTGGCTCGCTCGAGCCGGCGGTGTAGCAGGCGTTGGCGTAGACCATCACGAAGTTCGGCGCCGGAGCGATGCCATCGCTGTTCGTCGAGCCGCCGCAATAGGCCCACTGCGCCGAGCCGTCGGTCGACTTCAGCGTGCCGAGCAGCGCCTTCTCGCCGCAGTAGACCATCCCGCTCTCGGCATCGCCGCCGGTCTCGGTCTTGTTCAGGCCCCAGCCGTTGGCCCGGTCGGTCATCTCCGTCGAGCCATAGGGGTTCGGGAAGCCGCTGCCGTGGCCGTGGTAGATGACCAGGTTGGCGCCGGCGACCGCCGCCTTGACCTTGGCCCAGGTCGCCTTGGGCGAGTACACCTTCACCACCGTCGCGCCGGCTGCCGCCGCAACGGAAGCCTCCTCGTCGGCGAACTTGCGGTACTGGTCGGTCTGCGCGCCGGTGGGTCCGACGATGATCGCCACCTTCAGCCCGGCGGCGTGCGCGGTGCGCGGCGTGGCGCCAAGAACCAGCGTCGCGACGAAGAGCGCGGCGACTGCCGCGGCGAATCGGTCTCGCAATGTGTGCCCCTGTGGATGCGTGGAATCGGCGTGATCGGCCACGACGACCCTACGCGGGCGCTCTCGCCGCGCCTATGACGATATGGTCCGCACCGAGGTCATGAACGATGGGGCCATGTGTCGCGCCGCACCGGGCGGCATCGGTCCCGGGCGAGTCCGCCCGCAGGCGGCTCAGTCCTGGGTGAAGCTCGTCACCACCAGCAGGCGGTCGATCTTCGTGAAGTCCAGCGCGGGGCGCACGAATGCGGTCTGGGTCAGTGCGTTGCTGTCCTGCTGGATGGCCTGGATGTGACCGATGAGCAGCCCCTTCGGATAGGCGCTGCGCGCGTCGTTCGCCAGCGACAGGCCGGCCGATACGATCGCGTCCTGCTGCGCCACCTTGTCGGTCGACTGCACATCGACCATCACCAGCTGGCCGCCGAGCTGGCCCCGCACCAGGCCCATCGCCCGCGTCTGCTGATCGAGGGCGATGACGCTCGAGCGGGTGTCGACGATGAAGCGCACGCGGGCGGTGTCCGGACCGGCCGACACCACGGTGCCGGCCAACGCGCCCGCTCCCTCGGCGCTGCCGACAACCGCCATGTCGGGCCGCACGCCGTCATTCGTGCCGGCATCGATGCCGACCTCCCAGGTGAAGTTCGACGGGTCGCGGCTGATGATCCGCACCGGCAGCAGCTTCATGTCGAGCGCCTTGGTGAGGCCGAGCAGCGCGCGCAGCTCGTCGTTCTCCTGCGCCGCCTCGGAGAGCTCGGCGATCCGCTGCTGCGCGCCCGCCAGCTCGCCGCGGAGCCGCTCGTTGTCCGTGCGCAGCCGGTCGATCTCGCCGATCGTGCCGAACAGCCCGCCGATTCCGTCGCCGACGCCGGCGATCGCCTGCCGCACCGGATCGAGGACGCGGGCGCTGGCCTGCTGCAGCGTGGCCGCCGGCGCGGTGCGCGAGGCGAGCAGCATCAGCAGGCTCAGGATGGTGAATGCCGCGAACCAGAGCCCGGCCCGGGACCGCCGTCGAGCGCTGCCGAGCATCGGCGTCGGGCCGCGCGACTACCGCGGCGCGCGGGTGAACTGCTCGGAGACGAGGACGCGCTCGAGCGTGTCGAGGTCCTCGAGCACGCGGCCGGTGCCGCGCACCACGCAGGTCAGCGGATCGTCGGCGATGTGGACGGGCATCTGCGTCGCGTCGGCGACGCGCTTGTCCAGCCCGGCGAGCAGCGCGCCGCCGCCGGCCAGCACGATCCCCTGGTCCATGATGTCGGCCACCAGCTCGGGCGGCGTCTCCTCGATCGTCTCCTTGATCGCGTCGATGATCTGGGCGATCGACGGCTCGAGCGCCTCGCGAATCTGGTCGCTGCTGACCTCGACGCTGCGCGGCAGCCCGGTGAGCAGGTCCCGGCCGCGGAACGTCACGGTTCGTTCGTTGTCCTGCGGATAGGCCGATCCGACTGCGATCTTGATCTCCTCCGCGGTCCGCTCCCCCATCAGCAGGTTGTACTCGCGCCGAGCGAAGCCGACGATGTCCACGTCCATCTCGTCGCCGCCGATGCGGATGCTGCGCGCCACCACGATCCCGCCCAGGCTGATGACCGCCACCTCGGTGGTGCCACCGCCGACGTCGACGATCAGCGAGCCACTTGGCTCGGAGACGGGCAGGCCCGCACCGATGGCTGCGGCCATCGGCTCCTCGATGAGGCGCGCCCAGCGCGCGCCGGCGTTGATCGTGGCGTCGCGCACCGCCCGCTTCTCGACCTCGGTGACGCCAGACGGGATGCCGACCAGGACGCGCGGCCGCGGGATGCGGGCATATCGGTCGTGCACCTTGGTGATGAAGTAGCGAATCATCTGCTCGGTGACGTCGAAGTCGCTGATCACGCCGTCCCGAAGCGGCCGGATGGCGACGATGTTGGCCGGCGTGCGGCCGACCATGCGCTTCGCCTCGGCACCGATGGCCAGCACCCGCTTCGTGCGCGTGTCCATGGCAACCACGCTCGGCTCGGAGATGACGATGCCCCGATGCCGCACGGTGACGAGCGTGTTCGCCGTCCCGAGATCGATCCCGACATCGTGGCTGAGGAGGCCGAGCAGGCCGTCAAAGAAGCCCAAGATCCCTCCGCGGAGTTCGGGCGCTCCCGTGGCACGACAGGGTGCGCGACGTTGTTCTCTCGATGCTGGCGCGCCCGGTCACCGGCACACCAGCGGCAACCCTAGCACACGGCCTCGCGGCGCCGCCGTGGCCCGACCGTCCCGCGCGCACGCCACATGCACGGGTGGACGGTATGGTTAGACCGATGACCCCTCCACGCCCGGCCGTCGACCTGCTGGCACCTTCCGAGGCCGATGCCACGCGCATCGCGCGCGGCGAGCACCACGACCCGCACGCGGTGCTGGGCGTGCACGCAATCGAGGATGGCGTCGTCATCCGTGCCTTCCACCCCGACGCCACCAGCGTGACGGTGCTCGCCACCGACGGGCCGTACGAGATGGAGAGCGCCGGCAACGGCATCTGGGTGGCGTTCGTGCCGGACGCCTCCCCCGGCGCTTTCGACTACCGGCTGCGCTTCGGGTTCGCGGACGGCAACACCTGGGAGCGGCACGATCCGTATCGGTTCCTGCCGACGCTGGGCGAGGTCGATCTGCACCTCATCGGCGAGGGGACGCACGAGCGGCTGTACGACGTGCTCGGCGCGCACCCGCGGACGATCGACGGCGTCGATGGCGTGGCGTTCGCCGTCTGGGCGCCCGCGGCGCGGTCGGTGCGGGTGGCCGGCGACTTCGACGTGTGGAACGGTCGGCTGATGCCGATGCGCTCGCTCGGCTCGTCGGGCGTCTGGGAGCTGTTCGTCCCGGGCATCGGGCCCGGCGAGCTCTACAAGTACGAGGTGCTCGGTGCCGACGGGAGGCTGCACCTCAAGGGCGACCCGGTGGGCTTCGCCATGGAGCTGCGCCCGCAGACGGCTTCGCGCGTCGTCGCGCTCGACGAGTACGCCTGGGGCGACGCGGATTGGATGGCGGCGCGGGCCGCCCACGACCCGCTGCGCACGCCGATGGCGACGTACGAGGTGCATCTCGGCTCGTGGCGCCGTCATCCCGACGGCTCCTGGCTCTCCTACCGGGAAGTGGCGCCGCTCCTGATCGAGCACTGCCGGGCGTTCGGATTCACGCACGTCGAGTTCCTGCCGCTGGCGGAGCATCCGTTCGACGGATCGTGGGGCTACCAGGTGACCGGCTACTACGCGCCGACGTCGCGGTTCGGGACCCCGGACGATCTGCGCTTCCTGGTGGACGAGCTGCACCGCGCGGGGATCGGCGTGATCCTGGACTGGGTACCGGCCCACTTCCCGCGCGACGACTTCGGCCTCGCCCGCTTCGACGGCAGCGCGCTGTATGAGCATGCCGACCCGCGGCGCGGCGAGCAGCCGGACTGGGGGACGCTGGTCTTCAACACCGGACGCAACGAGGTCCGCAACTTCCTCGTCGCGAACGCGCTGTACTGGCTCGACCAGTTCCACGTGGACGGCCTGCGGGTCGACGCGGTCGCCTCGATGCTCTACCTCGATTACTCGCGCAAGCGCGGCGAGTGGATCCCGAACGTGCACGGCGGCAACGAGAACCTCGAGTCGATCGCCTTCCTGCGCGAGTTCAATGAGCGCTGCTACGGCCGCTTCCCGGGGATCGTCACGATCGCCGAGGAGTCGACCGCCTTCCCGGGCGTCACGCGTCCGACGTACGCGGGCGGACTGGGCTTCGGCTTCAAGTGGGACATGGGCTGGATGCACGACACGCTCGACTACTTCAGCCGTGACCCGATCCATCGCCGCTTCCACCAGAGCCAGCTCACCTTCCGCGGGCTCTACATGTACACCGAGCATTACGTGCTGCCGCTGTCGCACGACGAGGTCGTCCACGGCAAGCGGTCGCTCGCCGAGAAGATGCCCGGCGACGAGTGGCGCAAGTTCGCCAACCTGCGCTGCCTGCTGGCGAACATGTACGCCCAGCCTGGCAAGAAGCTGCTGTTCATGGGTACCGAGCTGGCGCCCTGGACCGAATGGAACGCTGACGTTGCGCTCGACTGGTCGCTTGCGGACGAGCCGATGCGCGCCGCCTTCGGCCGCTTCCTCGCCGACCTCGGCGCGCTGTATGCGCGGCTGCCGGCGCTCTGGGCATCCGATCCGGATCCCTCGGCTTTCGGCTGGATCGACGCCTCCGACGTCGAGGCATCGATCTTCGCCTGGATCCGCGGCGACGCCTCGGCGGGGTCCGACGACTTCGCGGTCGTTATCCAGAACCTCACGCCGGTGGTGCGCGGGGGATACCGGCTGGGGCTGCCGAGGGCTGGCGTGTACGACGAGGCGCTGAACAGCGACTCAGCGCACTACGGCGGCTCGAACGTCGGCAACCTGGGCGGCGTGCGTGCCGAGCAGATGCCGTTCCACGGCCTGCCGGCATCGGCCGAGCTCACCCTGCCGCCGCTCGCGACCGTGATCCTCGTTCCACGGCCGGTCGCTCGCTGACAGATTCCGCTGAACCCCAGGCTTACGCAGCTCGTCGCCGGCAGTTGTTTGCCAGACTCCGCTGACGCCGGAGCTAGGCCGCTGAATTCGCCATTTCGGTCGTCAACGGATGTACGGCACGCTCACATCGGCCTTTAAAAGGCGCACGCGCTGCCTGCCGGCGCGCCTACCTCCGGTCCGCCTGGAATGTGGCAACTTCGTGAATACCAGGATCCCGGAGACCATCGGCTCCGGCTGTCGCAACCACGCGAGTGCCGCACGCCCCCGAAGCGCGAACCCGGAGAGGAGGGCGGCGTGCTCGGCGACCCGTCGCCGATTCGTGCGGTCTTCCGCGAGCAGCAGGCACCGAATGACACGCGCTGGCCTCCAGCCGAAGCGCCGTGCGACCTGACCCGCCAGCCGCACCTTGATGTCGAGCGGGCCAAGCAAGCCCTGCAGGTCGGCGAGCCTGGTCTTGATCTCGACGACCAAGATGCAGCGGGTCGGCGGGTGGAACGCGAGCAGATCGATCCGCCCGCGGTCGCCATAGACGTTGAAGCTCACCTCGGCATGGACGAGCCAGCCATCACGTTCAAGCCGTCGTTTCCACGAGCTACCGTCACGACGTGTGGAAACGCCGTCTGACCGATGACCGGCCCGCGAGCACGAGAAAGCGGCGTACCCTCCGAAGGTGTTCAGGCCACAGAAGGAGCACGCCGCGATGGAAACCTACCATGCCCTGACCCCGGTCGCACCGACGAAGGCGCCGACCGCGACCGACGCCGAGCAGCCGGCGATCGCTGCCGTTACGGCTCCGGATCCAGAGCCCGATCCCAGCGACGATGGCGACCAGCCGGCCGCCATCGTCAACCAGACGCTGGAGGAGCTGGCCCGCGAAGGAGCGCGCCGCATGCTGGAGCGTGCGCTGGCGGCCGAAGTCGATGAGTTCCTCGGGCGCTCCCGCTACCAGCGCCGGTTGCTGGCCGAGCACGGCTACCGCAACGGCTATGGCCGGCCGCGTGCGGTTGCCATCGGCACCTGGCCGGTCGATGTGCGGGCACCGCGGGTGCGCGACCTGCCCGAGAACGCCGAACCCTTCCACAGCTCGATCCTGCCGCGACGGCGGATGTTGTCGGCCGAGACCCAGCGCCTATTCGCCCGCCTCTACCTTGAAGGGCTATCGAGCGGTGACTTCGAGCCCGCCTTCCGCGAGCTACTTGGCGAGACCGCGCCACTGTCGGGCTCGACCATCCTGCGCCTCAAGGACGAGTGGGCGACCGAGTACGCCGCCTGGCGGGTCCGACCGCTGAGCGCCCGATACGCCTACATCTGGGCGGATGGCATCTATCTCGGGGCCGGGATCGAGCTCGAGAACTCCTGCCTGCTGGTCGTGGTCGGCGCCAGGGATGACGGGCGCAAGGAGCTGCTGGCGATGGAGCTCGGCTACCGCGAGAGCACCGCCAGCTGGGCCGGCGTGCTGCGCGACCTGCGCGATCGAGGCATGGAGGCTCCACTGCTGGCCTGCGGCGATGGCGCGCTCGGGCTGTGGGCCGCGCTCGACGAAGTGTTCCCGACGACGAGGCACCAGCGCTGCTGGAACCATCGCGTCCTCAACGTCTTGGACAAGGTCCCAAAACGGCTGTGGCCCGAGACCCGGCGCCGGCTGCGTGAGGCGTGGAGCTCAGAGTCGAGGGCCGAGTGCGAGCTGCGCCGCGACGCGACCGTGCGCTGGCTGGAAGCCCACGGCCAGACGAGCGCCGCTGAGACGTCCTGCGCGACTGGGATGACTTCGTCACCTTCTACGACTTCCCGGCCGAGCACTGGATCCACCTGCGCACCTCGAACCCCATCGAGTCGCTGTTCGCCGGCGTTCGCCTCCGGACCGACGTCGCCAAGCGCATGCGGCGGCGCGAGAACGCGCTCTACCTGGTGTTCAAGGTTGCCCAGCGCCTGGAGCACTCCTGGCGCCCGCTCAACGGCGGGCTGACGGTCATGACCCTGCTGCTTGGCGGGGCGCGGTTCGTCGACGGCGTGTATGTGCCCGCCTCGGCGCAGGTGTCCGCGGCCTAAAGGCGCGACGATCAAGCGACGGTGGATATCCGGCAGGGGGTGGGTCACATCATGGTGGATAAGTCGATTGACGTGGGTGCCGAGCAAGCGCACGCTATGCCCCACTGATCGCCGGGGGCCCGAATATTCGCTTCTGACCTCGCTGACTACCCTCATTCAGGCCACTAGTCGCCTAGAAACGGGAGGACCCCTATGTCGCGCGGAATACGTCTAGCTGCCGCTCTGGCGCTCGCGCTCAGCAGCACGGCAATCATCGATCGCTCAACGCTTGCCGCGCCCCAAGTCGATAACCCTGATCTCGTCGAATACGCGTCGTTCTACGGAGTCGATCTCGAACGGCGACTGAGCAATCGAGGGTAATCGAAGCCGCTGGCACGCTCGAGGAGAGCATTAGTCAGGGCTTCCCCGATGTGTTCGCTGGTCTTTGGATCCAGCACCAGCCCACCTTCGCCGTCGTCGTCGCGATGACTTCGGACAGGGATTCCGAAGTATCCAAGTTGGCCGATCCATCGATCCGCCCGTACCTGGCATTGCGGCGCCACGAGTACTCCATCGAGGAGCTCCAAGAGGGAGCCCGGGCGATGGACCTTGGTGGGATCAAGTTCAACCGCGGGATCGACCCAGTTCGAAACGAGATCGTGGTCGAAGTGCTCATTGTGGACAGGCATGCAGCGAGCGCGCGGCTCGTCATGTCTCGGGTGCCAGTCCGCCTGTCCGAGGCTCCCACCCTCGGAGGTCCGGGTGCGGACATTTACGGCGGCCTGCAAGTCGGCTGCGTGTCTGGATTCGCCGTGAAGGATCGGAACAGTTCGTCGACCGGTGTCACGACGGCCGGTCATTGCGGCAACACCCAGAGCTACAACGGGACGAATTTGCCGTTCGTCCGCGAAAACTGGGCCAAATGGACGGACATCCAGTTCCACACCACCCCCGGCCTCGTCGACTCTCCCCGATTCAGAGTATCTGACAGCGGCACGACGCGATGGGTCACGGGGACCAAGAGCTACTCCAACATCGCCGTCGGCTCGTTTGTGTGCAAGTACGGATACTCGTCAGATTCGCCGCACTACAACTGTGGGGAGGTGGAGATGAAGACGTATGAGCCGAGCTGGCTTCAGGGTGACTCAGAACCAGTGTTCATCCTCGTTAAGGACTGTGGAACGAACATGGGCGGGGAGCCGGGTGACAGCGGCGGGCCGGTGTTCTACAACTACACGGCCTACGGGACGATGAGCGGATGGTCATGGGGCGGGATCGGCTGCTGGACCGACAAAATGGTCTTTACCGCTACGACCCATCTCCAGAACTACGGCCAGATCGACATCCTCCTCCACTAAGAGAAGTTGACCCGGAGACACTGCTGCTTGTCACGCGGAGGGCCGAGACAATGGCGACAATCATGAGGGTGGGGGTAGCGGTGCTCGTCGGCTTCGTCGTCTTCGTGGTCCTTGTCCCCACGAGTGGTGCCGGAAGCCGGTGCTATTCCCTCCTGGCGTTCGAAGTGCCTTGCGAAGGTGCGATTGCGGCCGGGGTCGGAGTAGCGTCGGCCGCTGTTGTGGGGGCGGCGATTTGGTTGGTGGGCCGCCGACGGATGAGCTGACGGCTTGCTGGAGGGTTTCCTAGCCGCAGTTGAATCTGCGCAGCCGCCAGAGCGGCTGGTTAAGCGGATCGACACCCATCTCGCCTGATCGGACCACCGACCCCGACTCGGTGGGGGTCGGTGGCTTTCCCTGAGCCGGCATCCGCGCGCTATTCAACCGCTTGGGCCGGCGCGGGCAACGCCAGCTCAGGGTGACGTTTACACACATCTTGACGAAAGCTCCGTTTCCACTGCTCGGCTAGTGACGCGTGATCCGCGTCGAGCAGGCGGTCGAGCTCGGCGCCATGCCAGCCCAGGTCGAGCCGGAAGGTGACGCCGAGCGCGGCGAAGATGCGGCGCAGCATGCCGACGCTGATGCCACCGACCCTGCCGTGCTCGATCGACGAGACCGTGGAGTCGCTGACGTCCGCCTTCACCCCGAGATCGACCTGCCGCCACCCTCGGCGGTGCCTGAGCGCGCGAATGACCTGACCGATGCGAACACCGTCCATCGGTGCATCATCGCGATGACTCATTACCCCGGCCTTACGGGCCGCTTACTGACGCGACACGCGGGGCAGCCTGGGTCGCTCGGCGCTCCTCCCACCTTGCGCCAGTTGCTGTCAGATGCCGCCCACGACGGAGTTAGACCGGAGATTCGATGCCTTTTGGCTCACCGCGCTACGAGCTCATGCTCGAATCGGGCTTTCAGCGAAGGCGGCCGGCCGCGCAGCCCGCCTAACTCCGTCCGCGCTGGAATCTGGCAGCCTCACCGACACCCCCCGAGGCGCCGCCGGCCGCGCAGCCCGCCTAACGCCGCGCGGACTGGAATCTGGCAGCGCCGCGGCCGAATCCGAGGCGCCGCCGGTCAACCGGGTGGCTACATGCGTCCCAACGGGCGCGGGCGTTCGCGGGCCGTGAGGTCCACCGCCCCGGACATCGGCTCACGGGTGGATGGCGGCTCGATGTTCGTGTCGTCGAGCTCCCACGTCAGACGGTTGTCGACGCGGTCGACGCCCTCGACCAGACCGGCCAGACGCTCGAGGATGTCCGCGGTCGACTTGCGGTCGACCTTGCCGGCCATCGTCAGCCTGCCCTCGTGGATCTCGATCTCGTAGCGCTCCGGCTCGAGCCACATCGTCTTGCGGAAGACATCCTCGCGCACGGCGCGCAGCGCCTCGTCGTCGCGATGCAGGTAGGCCCGCACCAGGTCGGCGCGGGTCAGGATCCCGACCAGCTTGCCGTCCTCGAGGACCGGCAGGCGGTTGACCTTCGAGTCGACCATCAGCGCGGCAGCCTCGCGCAGCGGACGGCCGGCGTCGACCGTCACGGCCGGCTGGCTCATGGCTTCGCCGACGGTCGAGGCCACCCGACGGCGCATCTCCTCGGCGTCGTGCGACTCGCCGAAGATCCACTCCAGCGGTCTGCGCCGCGAAATCGGGCGGCCGACCTGCTTCATCAGGACGTCGGCCTCGGACACGACGCCGACCACCTTGCCGTCGGCATCGGTCACCGGGACGCCGCTGATCTGGTGCTCGGTCAGCAGCGCCGCGAGCTCCTTGAGGTGCATGTCTCGCGGGACGCTGATGACGTCCCGGCTCATCACGTCGCGAACCTTCATCTCGACTCCTCCTCGACCGATGCGGCGGATGCCGCGGGTGCAGACAGCAGGCAGACCGATCGCGCGCTCAGTGCGCGGCACGCACCCGCAGCATAGCGTCCCCTGCCCGTCGCGCCCTCCCCCTCGACCGATGGGTCCGCCGTGTCGAGCAGCAGCGTCCAGCCGGCGGCGTCGGGCAGGCGGAACTCGACTTCCTCGTCGGACGCATTGAGCAGGGTGAGCAGCGTGTCGTCGACGATGAGGCGGCCGGTGGCATCGGTCTCCGAGATCGCGTCGCCGGCGAGGCGCCAGCCGAAGGCCTGGGCGGAGAGCCAGGTCGCATCGGTCATCTCCGAGCCGTCGGGTGCGTACCAGGTCAGGTCCTCGACCGATGACCCGG
This sequence comes from Candidatus Limnocylindria bacterium, assembly GCA_035708065.1. GTDB lineage: Bacteria > Chloroflexota > Limnocylindria > QHBO01 > QHBO01 > JAICUY01. The sequence continues at coordinate 50,193 of DASSTC010000047.1, forward strand.
CCACGCGTCGGCCCTCCAGGAAGTGGCGGCGGCGCAGCACCGGGTGGGCGTGGAAGAGCGCCGTCAAGCGGCGCACGAAAGCGAGCAGCGGCTCGTCGACGGCCGACCAGTCGAGCCACGACACCTCGTTGTCCTGCGCGTAGGCGTTGTTGTTGCCCCCCTGCGTGTGGCCGATCTCGTCGCCGGAGCGCAGCATCGGCACGCCCTGCGACAGGAGCAGGGTCGCCAGCAGGTTGCGCCGCTGGCGGGCACGCGCCTCGAGGATCGCCGGATCCGACGTCGGTCCCTCGACCCCGAAGTTGCGCGAGGCATTGTCGTCCGACCCGTCGCGGTTGTGCTCGCCGTTGGCCAGGTTGTGCTTCGACTCGTAGCTGACCAGGTCGCGCAGCGTGAAGCCGTCGTGCGAGGTGACATAGTTGATCGAGGCATGCGGGCGGCGGCCATCGTCGGCGTACAGGTCCGACGACCCCGCGACCCGGAATGCCAGGTCGGGTGCCTCGCCGCGGTCGCCGCGCCAGAAGCGGCGCACCGTGTCGCGATACCGGCCGTTCCATTCCGACCAGCCCGGCGGGAAGCGGCCGACCTGGTAGCCGCCCTCGCCCAGGTCCCAGGGCTCGGCGATGAGCTTGACCCGCGAGATGACCGGGTCCTGGCCGATGATGTCGAAAAACGAGCCGAGTCGGTCGACATCGTGGAGCTCGCGGGCGAGCGCCGAGGCGAGATCGAAGCGGAAGCCGTCAATGTGGTACTCGGTGATCCAGTAGCGCAGGCTGTCCATGATCAGCTGCAGGACACGCGGCTCGGTGGCGTCCAGCGTGTTGCCGGTGCCGGTGTAGTCGCGGTACCGGCGGCGGTCCTCGGGGCGCAGACGGTAGTACGCAGCGTTGTCGATGCCGCGGAACACGACCGTCGGCCCGAGCTCGTCCCCCTCGCCGGTGTGGTTGTAGACGACGTCGAGGATCACCTCGATTCCTGCCGCGTGGAGACGGCGGACCATCGCCTTCACCTCGCGCACCGGGTCGTCGGTCGCGGCGTAGCGCGTATCGGGGGCGAAGAAGCCGACGGTGTTGTAGCCCCAGTGGTTGCTCAGGCCGAGGTCGGCGAGCGCCCGGCCGGTGAGGTGGTGATGGATCGGCAGCAGCTCGACGGCGGTGACGCCCAGGTCGCGCAGGTGCTGGAGCGCGGCGTCGGACGCGAAGCCGACGTAGGTTCCCCGTTCGCGCTGCGCAACGCCGGGGTGGCGCTTCGTGAAGCCGCGGACGTGCGCCTCGTAGATCAACGTGTCGGCCAGCGCGGTGGCCGGCGCCACGTCGTCGCTCCAGTCGAAGGCGGGGTCGACCACGACGCACTTCGGCAGGAACGCCGCCGAGTCGCGATCGTCGGCGACGAGATCCGCGTCGGGGCCGGCGCCGTATCGGTAACCGAACAGCTCGTCGACCGGCCGGATGCTTCCGTCGATCAGTCGGGCATACGGGTCGAAGAGCAGCTTGTGCGGGTTGAACCGATGCCCGAGCTCCGGCTCGTACGGCCCGTACACGCGATAGCCGTAGCGCTGTCCGGCACCGACGCCCGGCAGATAGCAGTGCCACACGAACTCGGCATGCTCACCGATGCGCACACGCTCCTCGCGACCCGCCTCGTCGAACAGGCACAGCTCGACGGCCGTCGCGTTGCGGCTGAACAGCGCGAAGTTGGTGCCGTCGACGTCCGGCGTCGCACCCAGCGGATACGGCCGGCCGCGCCAGACCGTCATGCACGCCTCAGTGCGGCCAGCGGCAGCCACACCCAGTCGGGCCGGTTGTTCGCTTCGTAGTGGACCTCATAACAGGCCTTCTCGAGCTCGAACGCCCGCAGCAGCTCCTCGTCGACTTCACCCCCTCCGGACCGATACCCCTGCACGAACGCTTCACGCGCCTGCTCCACCCAGCGCGGAGGCTCGAAGACCGATCCGCCGGGCTCGCGCCCGGCAGTTCGCGCGGCGTAGTCCAGCGAGCGCAGCATGCCCGCGAGGTCGCGCAGCGGCGAGCTCGGCCGGCGCCGCTCCTCGAGCGGCCGAGCTGGCTCTCCCTCGAAATCGATCACCCAGAAATCACCGCCGCTGCGCAGCAGCTGTCCAAGGTGATAGTCGCCGTGAATGCGACTGACCGATGCATCCGGCGCGTGGCCGAATGCGTCGAACGCATGCCGCACCTGCGGCGCGAGCGCCTCGAGCTGCGGCGCGGCGGCCATGGCCAGCGCGAGCTGCCGCTCGGCTGACGCTCGCCACGCCGCGCGGTCGTCATCGGTCGCGTCGCGCGCCGGGAAGGCACGGTCGTCGGGGCGCGAGGCCAGCGCACGATGCATCTCCGCGGTGATCTCGCCGATGCGTGCCACCGCATCGAGCGCATCCTCCCCCGCCGCGAGCCGGTCCAGCAGCCAGCGCCAGGCGTCGAGCGCATCGGTCAGGAAGGCCTGGAGCATGGCAACCACCGACGGCTCGCCGCGCGACGGGACGTAGCGCACGAATCCGAGCACGCGCGGGACCCGGTGGAACCCCGCCCGAGTCAGGAAGCGAGGCATCTCCAGATCGGGGTTCTCACCCGGGTCGAGGCGCCGGTACAGCTTCAGCAGCGTGGCGCCGAGTGCCACCGAGGTGTTGCTCTGCTCGCCGCGCAGGAGCTGCTCGTCGCCCGCCGCTTCGACCGGCCCGAGGGCGTGAAAGGCAAACGCGCCGTGCAATCCGGGGATCGTCAGTTCGGCGGCGATCGCGGCGACGAGCCGCCGCCACACGCCATCGCCGTCGCGCGGCTCGCGGAGCAGCATCCCCGTCTCGTCGTCGCGCACCTCGATTGCGCCGCGCACGGAGGTCGCGCCAGGTTCTTCCACCACCGGCAGCAGGTAGAGCTCGTCCTCACCGTCATCGGCGAAGCTGACACGCACGATCAACAGCGCGGCGTCTCGCGTTGCCGGGTGGGCGACCAAAGGCGCCGCCTCCTCAAGCGCCAGGCCGGCGATGGGCCGACCCTTTGACCGAAACCAACGTTGCGCGGCGAAGAGGTCGTGCGGGATGCGCCCGACGAGCCGGTCAAGGGAATCGATGTTCAGGGAGCTCGGGCCGGACGCTGCCACCGGCCGACTATACCGAGCCGATCGGCCTTCCATCGGGCTCTGGTCCGTTCACCTGAGACTGAACCGACGTACTCGGCGGCGCGACGCTTTCATCGGCTCAGCGGGTTCATCGGCCTCAGGTGAGTTCGAACCAGAGGAAGTCGTGCGGCCCGAGGGTGAGCAGATAGGGCAGCTCGCCGATCGCCGGAAAGTGGACCCGACCGATGAGCTCCACCGGCACCCGGCCGTCGAAGCGCTGCAGGTCGAGCTCGACGTACTGCGCGAAGCGCGACAGGTTGGCGACGCACAGCAGCGTGACGCCCTCGTGCTCGCGCAGGTAGGCGATCACCCGCCGGTTGTCGGGGGCCAGGAACTCGAGGGAGCCGCGGCCGAAGACCGGATAGGCGCGGCGCACGCGGATGATCCGCTTCATCCAGTTCAGCAGCGAGCCGGGGATGCGCTGCTGCGCCTCGACGTTCACCGCCTGGTAGCCGTACACCGGGTCGGCCACGACCGGCGAGTACAGGGCGTGGATATCGGCCTTGCTGAAGCCGGCGTTGCGGTCGCCGGTCCACTGCATCGGTGTACGCACCCCGTTGCGGTCGCCGAGGAAGACGTTGTCGCCCATGCCGATCTCGTCGCCGTAGTAGATCACCGGCGTGCCCTTGAGCGACAGGAGCAGCGAGTTCATCAGCTCGATGCGCCGGCGGCTGTTGTCGACGAGCGGCGCCAGACGTCGCCGGATGCCGAGGTTGATCCGCATCCGCGAGTCGCTCGCGTACTCGGCATACATGTAGTCGCGCTCCTCGTTGCTGACCATCTCGAGCGTCAGCTCGTCGTGGTTGCGCAGGAAGAGCGCCCACTGGCAGTCGTCGGGGATCTCCGGCGTCTGTTCCATGATGTCGATGATCGGATAGCGGTCCTCGCGGCGCAGCGCGATCCACAGCCTCGGCATCAGCGGAAAGTGAAATGCCATGTGGCACTCGTCCCCGTCGCCGAAGTAGGGCCGCACGTCGGGCGGCCACTGGTTCGCCTCGGCGAGCAGCATTCGGTTCGGGTGACGCTGATCCATCTGCGCGCGCAGCATCTTCAGCACGGCGTGAGTCTCCGGCAGGTTCTCGCCGGTCGTGCCCTCGCGCTCGACCAGGTAGGGCACCGCGTCGAGCCGTAGCCCGTCGACCCCCAGGTCGAGCCAGAAGCGCATCACCCGCAGCATGGCGCGGATCACCTGCGGGTTGTCGAAGTTCAGGTCCGGCTGATGGCTGAAGAACCGATGCCAGTAGTACTGCCGCGACTCGTTGTCCCACGCCCAGTTCGACGCCTCGGTGTCGGTGAAGATGATCCGCGCATCGGCGTAGCGCTGGTCGGTATCGGACCAGACGTACCAGCTGCGCTTCGGACTGGTGCGCGACGAGCGCGACTCCACGAACCACGGATGCTGGTCGCTGGTGTGGTTGATCACCAGCTCGGTGATGACCCTGATTCCACGGCGGTGCGCCTCGCGGACGAAGCCACGGAAGTCGCGCAGCGTGCCGTAGTCGGGATGGACGTTGGTGTAGTCGGCGATGTCGTAGCCGTCGTCGCGCAGCGGCGACGGGTAGAACGGCAGCAGCCAGATGGCGGTCACGCCCAGGTCGGCCACGTAGTCGAGCTTTTCGGCGAGGCCCCTGAAGTCACCGATGCCGTCGCCGGTCGAGTCGTTGAAGGCCTTGACGTGCAGCTCGTAGATGATCGCGTCCTTGTACCAGAGCGGATCGTCGCGGAGCAGCTGTGGTTTCCGGCCGGTCGAGTGTCGTGTTCGGTGCTCGAGCGTCATGCCGGCCGCGGACCTCGGATCGGGGCGATGCTGAAGATGAGGAACGGCGTGCCATTCGGATCGAGGTCGACCGCAACGTCCGCGCCCCGCTCGGTGCGCGTCGCCCCGGTCAGCAGGTCGGTCATCCGATACGGCTCGTCCCAGCCGATCCCGATCTCGGGCAGGTTCGGGTGCAGGATCGCACGCTCGGGAACCGTCGGGTCGACGTTGATCGCCACGAAGACCGCGTCGCGCCAGGCTCGCGGGTCGCCGGTCAGCGGGTCGGCATCGGTCCCGGGAAGCGCCTTGCGATAGAAGAGCGTCCGTCCAGCGGTGACGTCCTGGAAGCGCAGGTTGTCGTACAGCTGGAGGGCCCGATGCTCACGCCGCAACCGGTTGAGCTCGGTGAGCAGCGGCTTGATGTTGCCCGGCGCATCCCAGTCGCGGACGCGGATCTCGTACTTCTCGCTATCGAGGTATTCCTCGCGGTCCTCGAGGCGGGCGTTCTCGGCCAGCTCCCAGCCGGAGTAGATGCCGTAGCTGCTCGACAGCGTGGCGGCCAGCACGGAGCGGATCACGAACGCCGGCCGGCCGGCGTCGAGGTGGTGCGGATTGATGTCGGGGGTGTTGGTGAACAGGTTGCCGCGGAAGTAGTCGCGCATCTCCGACTGCGTCAGCTCGGTGAAGTAGTCGCGCAGTTCGTCGCGCTGCTCGCGCCAGGTGAAGTAGGTGTAGCTCTGGCTGAAGCCGATCTTGGCCAGGGCACGCATCATCTTCGGCCGGGTGAACGCCTCGGACAGGAAGATCACCTCGGGATGCTGGCGCTGCACCTCCCGGATGAGCCATTCCCAGAAGGGCAGGGGCTTGGTGTGCGGGTTGTCGACCCGGAAGATCTTCACCCCGCGCTCGACCCACAGCAGCACGATGCGCCGCAGCTCCTCCCACAGCTCCTCGCGCGCCTGCGGATCGTCGTCGTAGAACTCGACCGGGTAGATGTCCTGGTATTTCTTCGGCGGGTTCTCGGCGTACTTGATCGTGCCGTCCGGCGCGCGGCGGAACCACTGCGGATGGGTCTGGACCCACGGGTGGTCGGGCGACGCCTGGATGGCGAAGTCGATCGCCAGCTCCATGCCGTGCTCCTCGACCGCGCGGCGGAAGTGCTCGAACGCGTCGAGGCCACCGAGCTCCGGCGCGACGGCGTCGTGGCCACCGTGCTGCGAGCCGATCGCATACGGGCTGCCGACGTCGCCCGGCGTCGCGGCAAGCGTGTTGTTGCGGCCCTTGCGGTTCGTCGTACCGATGGGGTGGACAGGCGGGAGGTAGACGACGTCGAAGCCCATCTTCGCGATGTCCGGCAGCCGCCACGTCGCCTGCTTCAGCGTCGTCGCCTCGCCCGGCTTGCGGCCCTGCGAGCGCGGGAAGAGCTCATACCACGCGCCGTAGCGAGCGCGTTCACGGTCGACCACCAGCTCGAGCTCGTGGTGGCGCGTCGCGCTGCTGCGGTCCGGGTTGCGCCGCATAATGGTGAGGAGCTCCTCGCCGGACACCGCGGCGATCGCCTGCTTCTCGGTCTTCGCCCGGTCGACGGCTTCGAGCGCCTGACCGATGCGCTTCGCGTCGGCTCCCGTGGCCCGGCCGGCTGCCGCCTCGAGCATGAGCCGGCCCTCGGCCAGCTCGCTGGGCACCGCGATCCCCGCCTCGACCTTCTTGAGCAGGCCGTCGCGCCAGGTTCTCCACTCGTCGCGCCAGGCCTCGATGGCGTACCGATGCCACCGATTGCGCGTCAACTCGATGTCGCCCGCCCATCGGTCGTTGTCGATCAGGCGCATCGGCGTCTCGCGCCACTCGGTCTCGTCGTCGGCGCGCAGCAGCAGCGCCGCGCCGAGCATGACGTGGCCGTCCGCAAAGATGTCGGCGCTGACGTGCAACGTGTCACCGACGATGCGCTTCACCGGGTGCTGCCCGCCGTCGAGCTGCGGCTCGACCCGCTCGATGACGATCGTGCGCCGCGTCCCGATTGCCGCGGCATCAGCGTCAGCCTCGCGGGCGGTCGTTCGCTGCTGCTCGCTACGCGCGCGGGCCGCGAGGCGCTTGATGCTCTCCCTGGTCGTCGTCATGCCTTCGGTCAACCCTACCGGATCGCCTGCATCTTCTGCGCTGGCTCGTGCCAGTGCGATGCCGGCGTGAACGTCTGCGAGCCTGCGCGTGATTCGCCTTGGAGATCAAAGACGGCCAGCGTGCGCGTCGTTTGATTCGCTGACGGGATCAGCCCAAGGGACCGATGAACGCCGAAGACCCACCCCGGCTAGGCTCTGGGGCATGCTTCCGCGATTCCTCGGCCTGCTGGCGATCCTCCTGCTGGCCGCCTGCACGGCGAACCCGGCAGCGACGCCGCCGACGTCGAACGCCAGCGCCGAGCCGCCGACCGACTCTGCATCGCCCGGCGCGAGCCTGCCGGGGTCGACGATCCCGCCGCTCGACAGCGGGCCGGACAAGCTTGTGCTCAATGCATTCGCCGCGGGCCTCGATTCGCCGATCAGCCTCACCAATGCCGGCGATGGCAGCAACCGGCTGTACGCCAACGAGCAGGCGGGCCGGATCCGGATCGTCGAGGCCGACGGGACGTTGCGGCCGCAGCCCTTCCTGGACATCACCGACCGCATCTCCTCCGGCGGCGAGCGCGGCCTGCTGGGCCTGGCCTTCCATCCCGACTTCGAAGAGAACCACCGCTTCTTCGTCGACTACACCGCCAGCGGTGACGGCCACACGGTCATCGCCGAGTACACCGCCGCCGACGACGGGCTGAGCGCCGACCCGGCCAGCGAGCGGGTCCTGCTCACGGTCGACCAGCCGTACGCCAACCACAACGGTGGACAGCTCGCCTTCGGGCCCGACGGCGACCTGTACATCGGTCTCGGGGACGGCGGCTCGGGCGGCGACCCGCAGGGCAACGGCCAGAACACCCAGGCGCTGCTCGGCAAGGTGCTGCGCATCGACGTGGATGCCGAACCGGCTGGCGGCAAGGCATACGCCATCCCGGACGACAACCCGTTCGCATCGGGCCGTGGGGCACCCGAGGTCTGGGCGTACGGCCTGCGAAATCCGTGGCGCTTCAGCTTCGACCGCGAGCAGGGCGACCTGTACATCGCCGATGTCGGGCAGGGCAGCTGGGAGGAGATCGACCGCCAGCCGAGCGACTCGCCCGGTGGCGAGAACTACGGCTGGAACGTCATGGAAGGCAGGCACTGCTACCGCAGCGACAACTGCGATCCGTCGCCTTATGTTCCGCCCATCGCCGAGTACAGCCACGACCAGGGCTGCTCGGTCACCGGCGGCTACGTGTATCGCGGCACGCAGCAGCCCGACCTCGTCGGGATCTACGTGTTCGCCGACTACTGCTCGGGCATCGTCTTCACCCTCCAGGTCGACGAAGGGACCACCACGCCGAAGGTCGTGGCGCAGACCGAGCTCGGCATCACGTCATTCGGCGAGAGCGAGGACGGGGAGATCTACGCCGTCGACCAGCGCGGCGGTGGGGTCTACCACGTCGCGCTCCCCGGCTGAGGCAGCGCGGGACCCAGCGCGCCGAGTGCGCGGAGGCTGACCCACCGCTGCCGGCCGAGAATCAGGTGGTCGAGCAGCTCGATGTCGAGCAGCCTTCCGGCATCGACCAGCTCCCCGGTGATCTTCAGGTCCTCGCCGGACGGCTGGGGGTCGCCGCTTGGGTGATTGTGCGCAACGACGAGCGCGGCGGCCTGGCGGCGCACCGCCTCGCGAAACAGCTCGCCGACCCGCACCGATGACCCCGCCAGGTTGCCGACGTACACGGTGCGCACCGCGATGACCATGTTCTTCGTATCGAGCAGCACGACGCGCAGCTCCTCGTGATCGAGCTGCTCCATGGCGGGGAGCAGCTGCTCGGCGACGTCGCCCGGCGTGCGCACCTGCCAGGCGTCGCTCGGCCAGGCCTCGGCACGACGGCGACCGAGCTCGAAAGCGGCGACGATCGCCGCGGCGCGGCGCTCCCCGACGATGGGCAGCAGGTCGGCGAGCGGCGCATCGGCCAGGGCAGGGAGGTCGCCGACCACGTCGAGGATCCGGCGCGCGGCATTCAATCCGCCGCGGCCGCCGAACAGCAGCGCGACCAGCTGGTCGTCACCGAAGGCAGCCGGCCCGAGGACGTCAAGCGCCGAGGTAACCGAAGCGGGCGCATCGGTCCGGCGACGGGCGTGGAGCGGAATCGGCTCGGGGGCAACCATGGCGCCGAAGGCTAGCCGACGAGTCCTTATCGGCCCCTTACCGGCCGCTTACTGCGGGAGTGCGAAGACCCCGAAGCGCACGAGCAGCGCGAGCAGCACGCTGATGCCGTTGAACGTGGCGTGCAGCGCGATGTTGCTGGCGAGGTTGCCTGTGCGGCGGTAGATGATCGCCAGCGCGAGGCCGAGGACGAAGATCGGCACGAACGCGGCGAGCGAGCCGTGGATCAGGCCGAACAGCAGCGCCGACAGGACGACGCCGGCCCGCAGGCCGTACTCGCGCACCCAGGCGTTGAGCGCCACGCCCCGGAAGAACAGCTCCTCGGCGATCGGCGCAATGACGACCGTGGCGAGCACGGCGATGACCGGATCGGCCTGGTTGATGAACTGCTCGGCGACCTGCGGCTCGGGCTGGATCTTGAACAGCTGGAGGATCTGCGCCACGAGGGCCGCCAAGAGCGTGGCGACGATCCACGCCGGAATGCCCCACAGCACCCCCATCAGCACCGCGCGGGGCGTGCTGCCGGCGAAGAAGCGCGCGCCGGCGAGCGCGTTCGGCCAGAGCACGAACAGCACGGTGAGCCCGACCAGCGTGACCTGCAGCACGGTCAGCAGCACGAGCGTGCCGAGCCGGCTCAGGTCGCCCTCGCCGGACATCAGCGCCAGCAGGTCGGAGGTGAACGGCAGCTCGACCGCGGTCGCCACCACCGCCGCGAGTAGCAGCATGATGAGCACCGATCCGCCGCGATAGCGCAGCTCGGCCGGCAGCCTGCGGCGGACGACGATCGAGCGCAGCAGGTTGGCGACGCAGCCGATCAGCAGCAGCCCGCCACCCATCGCCAGCATGACCGCGGTGTAGACCGGGCTGATGTGATACTCGGGGAATTGCACCGCGGCACCGCGGATGCCGATCGCGAACAGCGCCACGATCAGCCCGGCGACGATCAGCCCGATCGACGTCCACTGCCAGCCACGATGCCGCGACAGCGGCGACCTCTCAGCCGACGAGCCGGGCGGCTGACCGGGGGTCGGCCACGGCGCCCCGGCGGGCGCAGCCGGCTGCCAGGCGGGCTGGTCGGTCAATGCGCCGGCGCGGCGTTACGGGTTGGGGTTAGTGGCGCGGCGCAGCGTCGGATGGTCGGCGGTGACGTCGCGATCCTCGCGCGGATCGCGTGGCGCGTCCGCGCGGGCGGCGGCGGCCCGGTCGGCCGGCCGCTGCATCGGTCGTTCGAACTCACGACCGCAGTAGGCGCACAGCGGCCAGGACGGATCGGCCAGGCGGTTGCACGACGGGCAGACCCGATGCAACCGCGTCCGGCAGTTCGGGCAGACCAGCCAGTCATCGTCGACGCGGTCGCGGCACACCGGGCAGAGCTCGTTCTTTTCGACCTCGGCGAGGAGGCTCTCCTCGGCGAGCGAGCGCTCATACACCTCCGCCAGCGTCTCGCGCGGCCGGATGATGAGGTACAGGATCACCGCGAAGAGGAAGAGCAGCGGGGTGAAGAAAATGATCAGCGCCGCCGCGAAGTACGGCAGGATCGGATTCTCGGTGCGGGCCTGCATGTCGCGGAAAGCCCAGTACGCGGTGCCGAGCCAGAGGAGCACCGCGTAGATCACGATCAGCTGACCGGCGAGGCCGACGATCGGGTTGTTGATGAAGTCGTTCCAGATCTTTCCCGGATCCGGCAGGCCGTCAGGCATGAAGGAATAGCCTCTGCTAGGGGCGCGTGCGATGCGCGCCGGTCATCCTAGCATGGGACGTACCGCTGCCCCGATTCGTGTCCAGGGTTTTCCTCCGCGCCTGCCGGGCGCAGTACCGGGCCCGCTCGGAATCACTATTCCGGCTCAGCGCTCGCTCGGGGCTGCGTCTGCGCCGTAGCGACTCCCGCGGGCGCCGGTATCTGGTCATCCCGGGATGCGTCACCCGATTGCGGTCCCCGCGGCGCCGTTACGTGCCTGCGCCAGGCATGGACACCGGCTACCGGCCCTCCCGGGAACCGGTATCACCTCCCGCTCCACGTCCGGCCGGAATACCGATCCCCCGCGCGCCCACGATCTCTCCCGCAAGCCGCGCCAGGACCTCCACCACACACCGATGCTCCACCGCCAGCACCCGCTCGGCGAGCACCTCCGGCGTGTCCCCGGCCAGCACCGGCACCCGGACCTGCAGGATCGGCGGCCCCGCGTCGAGGTCCTGCGTCACATCGTGAATGGTCACGCCCGTCTCGGCGTCCCCCGCCGCCAGCACCGATGCGTGCACCGCCAGCCCCATCATCCCCTTCCCGCCATGCCGCGGCAGCAGGCTGGGATGGACGTTGATGGTGCGCCCGGCGAATGCCTTGAAGTAGCTCGGCCGCAGCAGCTGGTCGTAGCCGGCGAGCAGGACGACGTCGGCTCCCGCCTCCGTCATCGCCTGACCGATGCGCGCGTCGCGCGCCTCCCCGCTCGGAAAGCCACGGCGCTCCAGGCACAACGTTGTCACCCCGAACCGCGATGCGACGTCGAGCGCCAGGCATCCCGGCCGGTTGCTGACGACCACGACTGGCTCGATGCCCTCGAGGTGTCCCTCGACCACCGCGGCCAGGACCGCCTCGAGGTTCGAGCCGCGTCCCGACACGAGAACGCCGAGCTTCATCGGCAGATTCCGCTCAGGGCGGCCGTATGCGGATCGATGGCTCGAGCTCTTGCCAAATTCCGGCCACGGCGGAGCAAGGCAGTCGGACGGGTCTCCTCGGCCGGGAGTTGTCGGCGCTGCACGCTCGCATCGGTGTGGTCCAAGTCTCGAACGGGTGGTCCAGCCTGCCTAACTCCGCCCTGACTGGAATTTGACGACACCGGAATCAGACAAAGCGCACGTGCGTGGCGGCCGGCGCCGCGTCGACGACCAAGCCGAGGCGCATCGCCTCCGGGACGGCGGCCACCGCCGCATCGACCATCGGCTCGCGAACGACGAACGTCAGGCCGATCCCCAGGTTGAAGGTCCGCACCATCTCCTCGTTCGGGATGTCGCCCCGCTGCTGGATGAGCGTGAAGATCGGCGGCACCCGCCACGAGCCGGTATGGACCTCGACGGCGAGGCCCTCGGGCAGCGTGCGCGGGATGTTGTCGACCCAGCCGCCGCCGGTCAGGTGCGCGAAGGCGAGCACGTCGCCGCCGGCCTCGCGCAACGCGCGTCGCACGATCCGGATCTCGTCCAGGTAGGACCGATGCGGCTCGAGCAGCACCTCGCCGATCGTCCGCCCGTCGAGGCCGGGCGCCGAGTAGCCCCACTCCGACGGCGGCAACACGCGTCGCGCCAGCGAGTAGCCGTTGGTATGGAGACCGCTCGAGGGGATGCCCAGCAGCACGTCCCCCGCGCGCACCGCCGAGCCGGCGATGACGTCCTCGCGCGCCACCACGCCGACGATGAACCCGGCCAGGTCGTAGTCGTCGCCGCGGTAGAGGTCGGGCAGCTCGGCGGTCTCGCCGCCGACCAGCGCCACGCCGGACGCCGAGCAGGCGGCGGCAATCCCGCCAACGATCTCGCCGGCGACCTCGGCTCGCAGCGATCCCATGGCCAGGTAGTCGAGGAAGAAGAGCGGATCGGCGCCCTGCACCGCGATGTCGTTGATGCAGTGGTGGACCAGGTCGACGCCGATGGTGTCGTGCCGGCCGAGC
>DASSTC010000048.1:0-2690 GCA_035708065.1 Candidatus Limnocylindria bacterium
GCTCTCGGCTGCTCGGCGTGATCGCACTGGCAGCCCTCGACGTGCACGACGTCGGCGCCGTCGGCTGGCTGTTCGGTGCGGCGCCGTGGATCGCGCTCGGCGCCTCGTTGCTGGGCCGGTCGAGGACCGTCGACCTCGTGGACGGCGCGCCGCGGCCGCTCGTGCGCCCGCTCGGTTGGCTGGTCGTCAGCTCGCTCGCGTCGCAGGTCGTGGTGAATGCCGGACCGCTGGTGATCCAGCTGCTCACCACGCCGGCCCAGCGGGCGCAGGCCGGCGCGTTCCTCGCCGCGCTCGTCATCGTGCGCATCCCGATCTTCCTGTTCACCGCCGTGCAGCCCAGCTTCCTGCCCGCGATGGCCGCCCACGCCGCCGGCGACCGGCGGGCCGAGTTCGGCGTACTGCTCCGTCGCGTGCTGGGCATCTGCGCCGCGCTGACCGCGGTCACCGCCGTCCTGCTGCTGCTGCTCGGCCCGTTCGCACTGCGCCTGCTGTTCGGCTTCCACCACGGGCTCGGCGCGCTCGTCTTCCTTGCGATGGGCGTCTCGGTCGGGCTCTTCCTGACCGCGGCGGTGCTCGCCCAGGCGCTGCTCGGCCGGGGACGGCACGCGGCGACCACGCTCGGCTGGCTGGTCGGGCTGGTCGGCCTCGGGCTCGGCACGATCGTCTCCGGCTCGCCGGTCGACCGCGCGACGACCGGCTTCCTGTGCGGGGCGCTCGCCTCAGCGCTGACGTTCGCGGTGCTGCTGGGTGCCGAGCTCCGTAGGTGGAGTGCGGGCCGTCGCTCGCAGGCCCGACATCGGCGGATGGCCGAGCAGCCCGCCCGGACGGCCGCTGACACGCCGCCTAGCGGCGCGGCCGGAATCGTCGAGGGGGGCGATAGCTTGTCGCCCATCTCCACTCTTGGCGCCGACACCGCTACCGGTTCCGCATCCGTCGCCGCGTCCGGCGCTCAGTTCCGTGAACCGTGGTGGCGGCCCGCACTGCGGCTGGTCCTGGCGTTCGCCGTCGCGGCCGCGATCGGCATTCTCTGGTGGCGCCACGAACCGCGATCGCTCTCCGCCCCGATCGACATCATCGGGTACCCGACGTTCGTCAACTACGACTACGAGCCCTCGTTCCTCGCGTACCGCTTGGTCGTGTGGGAATTCCCGGTCGCCACGATGGTCCTGTATGCGCTGCTCGGCTGGCGCGGCCCGCTGCGGCGCCGACCGTACGGCCGGGTCAGAAGACCGATCGCGTTGCGCACCGCGGAGGACCAGGATCGTCCGACGCTGCCGGTCGGGCGCTTGGTGTCGATCTGCGCCCGCCTTGCGCTGCCGGTGATCGTGATCGCGATCGAGACGGACACGCGCGCGCGCGCGCCCAGGGTCGACCTGCACGGCGCGAAGTACGGCCTGGCCTACGGCGCCGCGATCGTCTGCGCGGCAGTTCTCGCCGTCGTGGTTCTAGGCCTGCGTGCCGACCGGAGCGACCGGTGGTGGGCGCTGCGCGCTTGGGGTCGCTGGATCGGGCTGCTGAACGGTCTGCTCGCCGGGGCGACCTGTCTGGTGGGCCTGTGGCTGATGACCAGATCGACCTCGGTCTACGTGCGTGACGACCAGACCTACCACTACTACCCGTGGCTGCCCTGGTGGGCCGGCCTGTCCCTCGCTGCCATGGCCGCTGGCTGGGCGCTGTGGCGACTTGTCCGGCGTCGGGACCCGGCGCGCATCGAGGCGTTGACCCTCAAGGTGGTTGTCGGCAGCGTCTTCGTCTTCCTCGCGACGTCGGCGATTCCCCCGGCGCTGACGTACTTCCAGGGGTACGACGACTCACAATGGCTGGCCGGCGCGCGTGCACTCAAAGAGGGCGGCTTCCCGTGGCGGGACTTCTACGTCATCCACGGCCTGTTCTACGACGTCTTCCAGGGCAACATCAGCTTCGCGCTGTTCGGCAACTCGATCTGGGGTGCGCAAGCCGGTATCGCGGTCGTGATCGTCCCGCTCGCCTGGGTCGGGCTGTACCTGTTCGCGGTCTGGGTTTGCCGGCGAAACGCGTGGCTCCTGATCTTCGGTGCCCTCCTGCTCGTATCCGGCCTGCCTTCGCCGGTCGAGCAGCGTTTCATCCTCGTGCCACTCGCGCTCGTCCTGTTCGGCGAGACGGTGGCCCGCCGAAGCGCACGGTGGTGCGTCGCGCTGGCGGTGACGATGTTCGTCCTCGAACTGATCGTCCCCGAGACCCTGTACGTGTCGATCCCGATCCTGCTGGCCCTGGCCGCAGCCGACTTCCTGCATCGGGACCGTGAGCGCCCGCTCAGAGCCGCATTCCGCCGCACCTACTGGGTGCTCGGTGCCGGTGCCGTGCTGTGCGCGATCTGGGCCATCTTCCTCGCGATCAATCATGCGCTGCACGCGTTCATCGAGTATTACGTGATCTTCGGCCCCGGGCACGATGCATCCGGTGCCCTTCCGCCTGTGGCCATCACGACCAAGTTGTGGGTCCAGTTCGCGCTCGGCATAGCCCTCGTGCTGATCACGTACCTGGCGGTCGCCGTGCGGCTCCGAAACCGCACGGACTGGACGCCGCGCCAGTGGGTCGCGGTCGCCGCGGCGGGCTTCGCGGCGCTCTACGGCGAGAAGGCGCTCGGCCGCTTCGACACGTCGCACATCGACCAGACCTTCACCGCGGCCCTCCCGCTGCTGATCCTGCAG